>CAYLZU010000202.1:0-6150 GCA_964388005.1 uncultured Burkholderiaceae bacterium | reverse complement strand
ACCGGCATCGACATCCGCAACGGCCTGCAGTACGAGTGCATCGGCTGCGCCGCCTGCATCGATGCCTGCAACTACGTCATGGAACGCACCGGCCTGCCGAAGGGGCTGGTGCGCTACTCGACCACCAACGCGATGCGGCAGCACCTCGACACGCGGGCGATGTGGCGCCGCGTCTTCCGGCCGCGGGTGCTGGTCTACGGCGCCATCCTGCTGGCGATCACCGTCGCGCTGGGAGCGTCGATCGCGCTGCGGGTGCCGCTGAAGGTCGACCTGATCCGCGACCGCGGCGCGCTGGCGGTGGAAACCGACGACGGCCGGGTCGAGAACGTCTACCGCATGAACGTCTCGAACACCACCGAGTCGCGGCGCGCCTTCACCGTGACCGCCTCGGGACTGCCCGGCCTGGTGGTCGGGTCCGACAGCCGGTTCGAGATCGGGCCGGCGGCGGTGGCGTCGATCCCGCTGCGGCTGCTGGCGGACGGGGAGCAGGTTGCCCCCGGTTCGCACCGGATCACGGTCGAGGTCCGGGCGGCCGATGACCCCGGCGTGGTGGTGCGCGAGACGACCACCTTCCTCGGCCTGCGCCGCTGAGCGCGGGCGGATCGATGAGCCCCCCGGAGCAGAACATGCACACCGCACCGACCCCCTGGTACCGGCAGCGCTGGCCCTGGCTGCTGATGGTGCCGCCGCTGGCGGCGGTGATCGGCGGCATCGTCACCATCGTGCTGGCGGTCAGGAGCAATGACGGCGTGGTCGCCGCCGACTACTACAAGCGCGGCCTGGCGATCAATGCCGAGCTGTCGCGCAGCGAGCGCGCGGCGGAGCTCGGACTGGTCGCCGAGGTCAGAGCGGCCGGGGAGGCCGCCGGCGACACCGTCCACGTCCGCCTGAGCGGCGTGAAGTTCCTGCCGGCGGAAGCGGCGCTGCGCATCCGCCTGGTGCACCCCGGCCGCAGCGGCGCCGACCGGGTGGCGATCCTGAGCCGGGTCGCCGCCGATGCCGACGGCACCGCCGCCGAGTACCGCGGTGCCTGGGACGAGGCGGTCGAACTGCATGTGCCGGTGGCCTGGCGGGTCGTGCTCGAGGGCCGCGAGTGGCGGCTCGACGGCGGCATCGCCGCCGGCGAGGCGGGCCGATTCCGGCTCGCCGCCGGACGCTGAGGGCGCGACATGTCGAACAGCCTGACGCAACGGGTCCTGTGGGTGCTGTGGCCGTCGTTCCTGGTCGCGGCGGCGGCGGAACTGCTCGTCTTCGCCGTCATCGATCCGCACGACCTGCACGTCTTCGGCGTGCCGGTGGACGCCGGGCGGATGCCGGTCTACACGATCGGATTCTTCTTCTTCTGGGCGATCGGCGCCGCCGCATCGGCGCTGACCGTGTTCCTCGCGCGCTCGCCGGTCGAGATCAACCGCTGCCCGCTCGATGCCGACGATCGCCCGGGCGGGTGCCCGAAGCGGCCGGAGCCGGCGGGACTGGTCGATTCGTCGTCGGCGCCGCGGTCGAGCTGAGCTCGCGGCGCGGCGGCGGAAATCAACCGGCGGGACGCGGCTCGCAGTGCGGGCCCTGGCCGGACATGATCGCGCGCAGCCCCTCGGGATCGACGATGCGCACGTGCTTCTGGTTGACCTCGATCAGGGCATCGGCGGCGAAGCGCGACAGCGCCCGGCTGACCGTCTCCAGCTTCAGGCCGAGGAAGCTGCCGATCTCGGCGCGCGTCATCCGCAGCACGAACTCGGAGCGCGAGTAGCCGCGCGCCTCGAAGCGCTGCGACAGGTTCAGCAGGAAGGCCGCCAGACGCTCCTCGGCGTGCATGCTGCCGAGCAGCAGCATCACGCCGTGCTCGCGCACGATCTCGCGGCTCATGACCTTGTGAAAGTGGCTGCGCAGCGCTGGCACCGAGGAGGCGACCTCCTCGATCCGGTCGTACGGGATGACGCAGACTTCGGTGTCCTCGAGCGCCACCGTGTCGCAGGAGTGCTGCTCGCTGCTGATGCCGTCCATGCCGACCAGCTCGCCGGCCATGTGAAACCCGGTGACCTGCTCGCGACCGTCGGCCGAGACGACCGTGCTCTTCAGGAAGCCGAGGCGCACCGCGTACAGCGATTCGAAGCGGTCGCCGGCGCGGAACAGCGAGTCGCCGCGTTTGACCCGCTTGCGGGTGGCCACCAGTTCCTCGAGCTTGTCCACCTCCGGCAGCGACAGCCCCACCGGCAGGCACAGCTCGCGAAGGTTGCAGTTCGAGCATGCGACTTTCAGATGGAGCGCGGAAAAACTCGGCGCGTTCATCAAGGGTCTCCGCGGGAGTTGACGGGGTTCGGCAGCCGAGCTGGGAGTAACAGGACCCGTATCTTACAAACATTGGCCGGGGCCGGCCCGTCACGGCTTTTTCCGGCGCCGGTCGAAGACCCTACCCGAGCCGCGCGTATGCGCAACGCCCCGGTTGATGCCCATCAAGACCGCGGCCGGATGCGGCTCGAATAATCGGTCCCCATCGAGCTGCGCCGGGTGGTCGCAGCGAAGAACCTCCGGAAGTCCTATGCTTGCCGCCGTGACCGCTGTGAACGACATCGAACTGCCGGGCGAGGCGCTGCTGCGCCGCTTCGACCACCCGGGGCCGCGCTACACCTCGTACCCGACCGCCGACCGCTTCGTCGAGGCATTCGATGCGGCGACCTTCGCCGCGCGGCTGGCCAAGCGGGGCGACCAGGCCTCGCCGCCGCCGCTGTCGGTCTACGTGCACGTGCCGTTCTGCGACAAGGTTTGCTACTACTGCGCCTGCAACAAGGTCGTCACCCGCCACCACGAGCGGGCCGCCGAATACCTCGAGGCGCTGCGAACCGAAGCCGATCTCACGGGCGCGCTGCTCACCGGGCCGCGCGAGCTCGAGCAGCTGCACTTCGGCGGCGGGACGCCGACCTTCCTGTCCAATGCGGAGCTGGAGCAGGTGATGGCGATGCTGGCCGAGCGCTTCCCGCTCGCCGCCAACGCCGAGTGCAGCATCGAGGTCGATCCGCGCTCGACCCCGCCCGACAAGGTGCGGCTGCTGGCCACGCTCGGCTTCAACCGGATGTCGGTCGGCGTGCAGGACTTCGATCCGCAGGTGCAGAAGGCGGTCAACCGGCTGCAGAGCTTCGAGATGACGCGGGAGACGATCGACACCGCCCGCGCGTCCGGCTTCAAGTCGGTCAACCTCGACCTCATCTACGGCCTGCCGAAGCAGACGCGCGACAGCTTCTCCCGCACCCTCGACCGGGTGATGGACCTGGCGCCGGAGCGCATCGCGCTGTACCACTACGCGCACCTGCCGGAACGGTTCAAGCCGCAGCGGCGCATCGTCGCCGCCGAGCTGCCGCCGCCGGCGGAGAAGACGCAGATCATGCTCGACGCGATCACGCGGCTCACCGATGCCGGCTACCGTTACATCGGCATGGACCACTTCGCCCGGGAAGCCGACGAACTGGCGCGGGCGCAGGCGCTCGGACGGCTGCACCGCAACTTCCAGGGCTATTCGACCCGCCCCGACTGCGACCTGATCGGCCTCGGCGTCTCGGCGATCAGCAAGGTCGGGCCGACCTATTCGCAGAACGTGCGCGAGATCGACGAGTACTACGACCGCCTGCGCGCCGGCCTGCTTCCGACCGCCCGCGGCGTGCTGCTCGACCGCGACGATCTGCTGCGGCGGGCGGTGATCATGTCGCTGATGTGCCACTTCGAGGTCAGCAAGGAAGGCATCGAGGCGGCGCACGTGATCCGCTTCGACGAGTACTTCCGGCGCGAACTCGAGGATCTGCGCACCTTCGAGGAGGCGGGCCTGGTCGAACTGACCCACGACTGGATCAGCGTCCTGCCGAAGGGCAAGCTGCTGGTGCGGGCGATCGCGATGGTGTTCGACCGCTACCTGCGGCAGGACCAGCGGCTGCGCCGTTACTCGAAGATCGTCTGACGCCGGCGGCCGCGCGTCGCCATCCCGATCCCCGGCCCGATGGACCCTTCGCTTGCCCCGCTCGCGGCGCAGGCATTCGCCGCCTTCTCGCTGTCGCTGGTCGGCGGCCTGCACTGCGCCGGCATGTGCGGCGGCATCGTCGGCGCCCTGCAGATGAACCGTCCGCGCCAGGTTTCGGCGGCTCGGCTCGCCGCCGGCTATCACGCCGGCCGGCTGGCGAGCTACATGCTGGCCGGGCTGCTCGCCGGCACGGTCGGCGCCGCGCTGTATGCCGCCGACGTGATGCCGGTGCAGGCGGCGCTGCTCGCCGCCGGCAGCCTGATGCTGCTTGCCATCGGCGCCTCGATGTTCGGCCGGCGCGCCTGGCTGAAGGGCATCGAGCCGGCCGGCGCCTGGCTGTGGAAGTTGGTCGCGCCGGTGGCGCGCCGCGTCTATCCGCCGCGTTCGGGCTGGCAGGCGCTGGCGGCCGGCCTCGCCTGGGGCTGGATCCCCTGCGGCATGGTCTATGCCGCGCTGCCGCTGGCGCTGGTGGCCGGCGGCCCGCTGCACGGCGCGCTGGTGATGGCTGCCTTCGGGCTCGGCACCCTGCCCAACATGCTGGCGGTCGACGTTGCCGTGCACGGCATCGGCCGCGCCGGCGATGGCGGCGCCGCGCGCGCCCTGTCGTGGGTGCGCCCGCTCGCCGGCGCGGCGATCGTCGTCTTCGGCATCTCCGGGCTGGCGCACGCCGCGCGCGTGGCCGGCGTCGCCGGCTCGGAACACCCGGCGATCGCGATGTTCGCGCGCATCTGCCACCGTTGAGGCAGTGACCGGCGACAGCCGGAGCGACGATTCCCTTCGCTGGCCGTCAACCGATCACGGCTCTCGGCTCATCGGCCTCGCGCTCTACAGCCAGGCGGCGAGCAGCGTGCCGATCGTCAGCATGGCGCCGAAGGTGAGCTGCAGCATCACCGTGCGCATCAGCAGGCCGTTGAAGGCGAGGCCGGGCGGCGTCTGCGGCAGCGCGCGGACGAGCCCGATCGCCCCCGGCAGCGCCAGCAGCGGCAGCCACAGCAGCTGGCTGCCGGTGAGCCAGACCAGCGCCGGCACGGCCGCGAACGGGCACAGCATCAGCGCCGCATACAGGCGCGCCGAGGCATGGGCGCCGAAGATCACGCCGAAGGTGCGGCGGCCGGTGGTGGCGTCGTGGGCGATGTCGCGGTGGTTGTTGACCACCAGCACCGCGGCGGCGAGCAGTCCGATCGAGGCCCCGGCAACCAGCAGCGCCGGCGTCACCTCGCCGAGCTGGATGTAGCCGCTGCCGGCCACCGCGACCAGTCCGAAGAAGACGAACACCAGCGCCTCGCCGAGCGGCGTGTAGGCGATCGGCCGCGGCCCGCCCATGTAGCCGAGCGCGGCCGCGACCGAGGCCAGCCCCATCGCCAGCACCGGCAGACCCCAGCGCGCCACCAGCGGCAGGCCGATCAGGATCGTCGCCGCCACCGCCAGCGCGATCGCCAGCCGCACCTCGCGTGGCGTCAGTAGGCCGGTCGAGGTGGCGCGCGGCAGGCCGACGCGGGTGCCGGTCTCGGCGCCGCGCGCGGTGTAGCCGACGTCGTTCTGCAGGTTGGCGATCGCCTGCAGCAGCACCGAGGCCATCAGCGCCAGGGTCGCAAACAGCACGTCGACGCGGCCGCTGTCGAGGTAGGCGAAGCTGGTGCCGACGAACACCGGCACGGTGGCGATCCACAGCGTCCGCGTGCGGATGGCGATCCGCCAGGCGTCGAGCGAGCCGGGCCGGACGGCGATGCGCGCCGGGGCAGGGGTGGGTGCGGGCGAAGACATCGTGGTGGCGGGACTGGCGCCGCGAACATACCGCGAAACGGCCTCGGCGGGCGGGCCTTGCCGGGCCGGGCCCGTCATCGCCGCCAGCGGCGAGTATGCGGCCGGACGCCGGCGCGCGGTTGACTTCGCGCAAGCGCGGCGGCAGCGACGCGGCGCCTCGATTGCCGCGCGCCACGGCGAGGCGGCGAGGGCCGCTTGATATCATCGTCCGCCCTCGATCCCTCGCAGCGCGCCGCGGCCGCACGCGCCCCGCTGCTGTTTCCCCCAAGCCATGAAAAGCGCCGAGATCCGCGACCAGTTCCTGAAGTACTTCGAGTCCCGCGGGCACGCGATCGTGCGCGCCTCGTCGCTGGTGCCGGCCAACGACCCGACGCTGCTGTTCG
>CAYLZU010000201.1:0-6204 GCA_964388005.1 uncultured Burkholderiaceae bacterium | reverse complement strand
CGCGGCGCGACAGCACCACGTTGTTGCGCTTGCGGTCGAGCTTGATGACCTTGAACTCGAGCGTCTTGCCTTCGTACGGCGTGGTGTCCTTGACCGGACGCACATCGACCAGCGAGCCCGGCAGAAACGCGCGGATGCCGTTGGTCATCACGGTGAGACCACCCTTGACCTTGCCGGTAATGGTGCCGCCGACCAGATCGCCGCTCTCGAGCGCCTTTTCCAGGTTCAGCCAGGCCGCCAGGCGCTTGGCCTTGTCGCGCGACAGGATGGTGTCGCCGTAGCCGTTTTCCAGCGATTCGATCGCCACCGAAACGAAGTCGCCCGGCTTGACGTCGACTTCGCCCTGATCGTTCTTGAACTCCTCGATCGGGATGTAGGACTCGCTCTTCAGTCCCGCGTTGACGACCACGAAGTTGTAGTCGACCCTGACCACCTCGGCGGTGATCACCTCGCCCTGGCGCATTTCCTTGCGCTGCAGGCTTTCCTCGAACAGTGCCGCGAAGCTCTCTTTGCCAGAGCCGGTTTGAGTTGCAACGGAAGACATCAATGAACCTTCGATCGCGCCAGAGCCTTGCGCCCCGGCGGAGTTGATCACCGCGCGGCCGGTCCTGCGAACGCGGCCGCGCCCCCAACCGATCCGCGATGCAGCCGCGGATCAGCCTTCGCCGTGCCAGCGCAAGATGCGCGCGACGACCTCGTCGATCGAGAGACTCGAGCTGTCGAGCTGGCGGGCGTCTTCGGCAGGCCTCAGCGGCGCCGCGGAGCGTGTGCTGTCGCGCTCGTCACGGGCCCTGAGATCCTGCAAAAGAGCCGCGATGCTACTCGGAATTCCCTTTTCCCTCAACTGCTTATGTCGCCGGTCGGCGCGCGCCTCGGCGGTCGCCGTCAGGAACACCTTCAGCCGCGCATCCGGAAAGACCACCGTTCCCATGTCGCGGCCATCGGCCACCAGTCCGGGCGGCCGCCGGCAGCGGTGCTGCAGGTCGAGCAGAGCCGCGCGCAGTTCCGGATGGACGGCGATCCGTGACGCCATGACTCCCACCTCCTCGCGCCGGATGTCGTCGGTCACGTCGCGGCCATCGAGCACGATCCGCCCACCGGCAAAGACGGGGTCGAGCGCGCTCGCGGTGGCGGCGAGTTGCCGGGCGTCCGAGTCGCGGATGCCCGCTTCGAGCGCGCGCAAGGCCACCAGCCGATACAGCGCCCCGCTGTCGAGGTAGTGCCAGCCGAGGGCGGCGGCGACGCGCTGGGCCACGGTCCCCTTGCCGGAGGCCGTCGGCCCGTCGATCGCGATCACCGGCGCGGCACGCTCCACGACCCGGCTCCTATCGCCGTGATCGACACAATTCAATGGACTGCGCGCCGCCCGCCCTTAGCATCGGCAGCAACTCACATCAAGGGTCGTCACCATGCGCATTCCCCTCGCCCACAGCATCGCCAAGACCGGCACCTTCGCGCTCGTGCACTTCGCGGTCGCCTTCACCGTCGCCTACCTGCTGACCGGGAGCATTCCGATCGCCGGCGCGCTGGCGCTTCTGGAGCCGCTCGCCAACACCGTCGCCTACCTTCTGCACGAGCGCGCCTGGGCACGCTTCAGCCCGCACGCGGCCGGACCAGCGCCGACAGTTCGGCAAAGTAGCGCGGAAATGTCTTGCTGACGCAGCCCGGATCGCGGATGTGCACGGGCACGCCGCCGGCGGCGGCGAGCGAGAAGCACATCGCGATCCGGTGGTCGTCGTAGGTGTCGATCGTCGCTTCGCGCACCCGGGTGGCGCCGACGATCGAGATCCGGTCGCCGCCTTCCTCGACCACCGCGCCGAGCTTGCGCAGTTCGGTCGCCATGGCCGCGATGCGGTCGGTCTCCTTGACGCGCCAGGAGCCGATGCCGCGCAGCGTCGTCCGCCCGGGCGCGAACAATGCCACCACCGCGGCCGTCATCGCGGCGTCGGGGATCTCGGTGCAGTCCCAGTCGATCGGGCGGATGGCCTCGGCCGCGCGCGACTCGATCCAGTCGTCGCCGCGCCCGATCCGCGCCCCCATCGCCTGCAGCAGGTCGGCGAAGGCAACGTCGCCCTGCAGGCTGCCGTGCCCCACCCCTTCGACGCGAACCGGGCCGCCGGCGAGAAGGCCGAGGGCGAGAAAGTAGGACGCGCCCGATGCATCGCCTTCGACCAGCAGGGCACCCGGCGATCGATAGCCGGCGCGCGGAACGACGAACAGGTCGCCCTCCCGCCAGACCTCGACGCCGAAGCGCCGCATCATCGCCGTCGTCATCGCCACGTAGGGCTGAGAAATCAGTTCGCCCGCCACCCGGATTCGCAGCCCCTCGGGCCCGGCGACCAGCGGCGCCGCCATCAGCAGACCGGTGAGAAACTGGCTCGAGACATCGCCGCGGATCGACACCTCGTCCCGGGCTAGCCTCGCTGCCGGCTCGATCCGCAGCGGCGGGTAGCCGGCCGCCCCTTCGTAGACGATCCGCGCGCCGAGCTGGTTGAGCGCGTCGACGAGATCGCCGATCGGCCGCTCGCGCATCCGCGCCACGCCGTCGATGCGATAGCGGCCGTCGGCGAAGGCCAGCGCGGCGGTCAGCGAACGGGTCGCCGTGCCGGCGTTGCCCAGGAAGAGATCGGCCTCGCGGGCCGGGAACCTGCCGCCGCAGCCGGTCACGAGGAGGCGACCGCCGGCGCGGTCCATCGTCACGCCGAGCGACCGCAGCGCCTCGACCATCACCCTCGTGTCGTCGGCGTCGAGCAGATGCGCCAGTTCGGTCGTTCCGTCGGGCAGCGCGGCGAGCAGCAGCGCGCGGTTGGAGATGCTCTTCGAGCCCGGCAGCCGTACCGTCCCGGCCGCCCTCGCGATCGGATCGATCGTGAGCACCGCCGGCCAATCGTCGCCGCCGAGGCGCCCGTGCTCAGCCGCCATCGCCCGCGCCTGTCCACTGCCGGCGGAGCGCCGAAGCCGCTTCGAAGGTCCGTTGCAGGCTGGCCGCATCGCCGTCGTCGACCGCGCGCTGCAGCCGATCGAGCAGTTCCCGGTAGCGGCGCAACTGCTCGCCGAGCGCCTGCCGGTTGGCGACGCAGATGTCGCGCCACATCACCGGCGACGACGCCGCGATGCGGGTGAAGTCGCGGAAGCCGGCGCCGCCGTAGCCGAGGCTGCGGCTGCCCTCGGGCCCGGCACCGATCGCCGCGACCAGGGCGTACGCCAGCAGATGCGGCAGGTGGCTGACGGCGGCGAAGATGCGGTCGTGCTCGGCGGGATCCAGCCGCTCGGCCCTCGCTCCCGCGGCGGCGTAAAGCCGCGCGATCGCCGCGGCGGCGGTTTCGTCCGTTTCCGCGACTGGCGTGATGATCGCCCGCCTGCCGCGAAACAGTCCGGCGTCGGCGTGCTCGACCCCCGGCAGCTCCTTGCCGGCGATCGGATGAGCCGGCACGAACCGCGCGAACGCGGCGCCCAGCGCCGCCCGCGCATCGGCGATCACGCTGGCCTTGACGCTGCCGACATCGGTGACGATTGCCGGCCCGGAAAGGTGTCCGGCGATGGCGGCGAATGCCTGCCGCATCGCGCCGACCGGCGTGGCGACCAGCACCAGCCCGGCACCCTCGACCGCGTGCGCCGCGGTCGGCGCGCACTCGTCGATGATGCCCCGCGCCAGTGCCGCTTCGAGCGCGCCCGGGTCGATGTCGAAACCGACCACGGCGTCGACTTCGCCGGCGCCGCGCCAGGCCGACGCCAAAGAGCCGCCGATCATGCCGACGCCGATCAGCGCGAGCCTCATGCCGCCCGGTCGCGCAGCGACGCGCCCAGCGCCTCGACAAAGCGCGCGTTTTCTTCCGGCAGGCCGACGGTGACCCGCAGCCACTCCGGCAGCCCGTAGTTGGACACCGGCCGGACGATGACGCCGCGGCGAAGCAGGCCCATGTAGACGCGGGCGCCGTCGCCGACGTGCACCAGCACGAAGTTGCCAGCGCTGGGCAGGTAGCGCAGGCCGAGGGTGTCGAAAGCCGCCGTCAACTGCGACATCCCGCGGCGATTCAGATCGACGCTGCGCTCGACGAACGCCTCGTCGGCGAGCGCCGCCACCGCCGCCGCCTGGGCCAGCGAGTTGCAGTTGAACGGCTGTCGCACGCGGTTGAGCAGGTCGGTCAACTCCGGCTGCGCGATGCCGTAGCCGATGCGCAGGCCGGCGAGTCCGTAGGCCTTGGAGAACGAGCGCGAGACCAGCAGGTTGGGAAAGCGCCGCACCCATTCGACGCTCGGATGCCGCGACTCCGGCGGCAGGTACTCGTTGTAGGCCTCGTCGAGAACGACCACGACCCGCGGCGGCACGGCGGCGAGGAAGGCCGCCATCGCCTCGGCGCCGATGAAGGTTCCGGTCGGATTGTTCGGGTTGGCGACGAACACGAGCCGTGTGTCCGGCGCGATCGCCGCCAGCATGGCGTCGAGATCGTGGCCATAGTCGCGCGCCGGCACGACGATGGCGCGCGCGCCGCGCGCCTGGGTCGCCAGCGGATAGACGGCGAAGGAGTGCTGCGCATACACGCAGCTGCGCCCCGGCGCCAGCATCACCGCCGCGGCGGCTTCGAGGATGTCGTTGCTGCCGTTGCCGAGCGTGATCCAGTCGGCCGGGACGCCGAGCCGGCGCGACAGCGCCGCCTTCAGCTCGAAGCCGTTCGAGTCCGGGTAACGGGCCAGATCGGCCAGCTGCGCCTCGATCGCGGCGCGCGCCGACGCCGGCATGCCGAGCGGGTTCTCGTTCGATGCCAGCTTGACGATCGCCTCCGCCCGCAGCCCGAACTCCCGCGCCAGTTCCTCGATCGGCTTGCCGGCCTGGTACGGGGCGATGGCGCGGACGTACGGCAATGCTTCGATCGCCTGGCGGGCGGGCGGACTCGCATCTGCGCTCATGTCGAAGTTCCTGCTCAGGCCGCGGCCGGATACGAACCGAGGCACTTGAAGAAGGCGCAGGCGCCGCGCAGCTGTTCCAGCGCCGCCGCCACCGCCGGTTGGCGTTCGTGCCCCTCGATGTCGACGTAGAAGTAGTACTCCCAGGATCCGGTCCTGGCCGGACGCGACTCGAACCGGGTCATCGAGACGCCGTGCCGCGCCAGCGGCTCGAGCATGTGATAGACGGCGCCGGCGCGGTTGGCCACGGCGAGGATCAGCGACGTCTTGTCGTGGCCGGAGGGCATCGTCTGCTGCCGGCCGAGGACGACGAACCGGGTCCGGTTCGCCGGTTCGTCCTGGATGTTGCGGGCCACCGCCACGAGACCGTACCGAGCGGCCGCCGCCTCGCCGGCGATCGCCGCCACCGTCGCATCGGCCGAGGCCAGCCGCGCCGCCTCGGCGTTGCTGGCCACCGGCTGCCGCTCGAGGCTTGGGTAGTGCTGGTTGAGCCAGTTCACGCACTGCGCCAGCGCCTGCGCATGGGCGGCGATCCTGGCAACGCCCTGCATGCCGCCGCCCCGGGTCAGCAGGTGATGATTCACCGGCAGCGACACTTCGGCGACGATCGCCAGCGGCGTGGCGAGCAGCAGGTCGAGGGTGCGATTGATCGACCCCTCGGTGGAGTTCTCCACCGGCGCGATGGCGAAGTCGACCGAACCCGCCTCGGCGGCGCGGAATGCCTCGTCGATCGACGGACAGGGCACCGCCTCGACCGAGGAGCCGAACTGCCGCAGCAGCGCCAGCTCGGAGAACGTGCCGGCCGGCCCGAGGTAGGCGACGCGCATCGTCCGCTCCAGGGCCCGGCAGGCCGACATCACCTCGCGGAAGATCGCCGCCAGCGCTGCATCCGGCAGTGGACCGGGGTTCGCCGCCGCTACCTTGCGCAGCACTTCGGCTTCCCGTTCCGGGCGGTACACGGGCCCGTCGCTCGCTTCCTTCAGCTGCCCGATCCGCTTCGCCAGCGCCGCCCGCTCGCCGAGCAGGGCCACCAGGCGGCGGTCGATGTCGTCGATCGAATCGCGCAGCAGCTTCAGCGGGTCGTCCATCGGCGGCGCCGATCAGGTCGCGGCGGCGCCGGCGGCGGGCGGGGCGCCGTTGCCGTGGTCGCCGTCATCGTCGCTTTCGACGATCCGCTGCAGGCCGGTCAGTGTCGTGCCCTCGTCGAGCGCGATCAGCGTCACCCCCTGGGTGGCGCGGCCCATCTCGCGGATCTCGGCCACCCGGGTGCGGATCAGCACGCCGCCGGTGGTGATCAGC
>CAYLZU010000200.1:0-6219 GCA_964388005.1 uncultured Burkholderiaceae bacterium | reverse complement strand
GCGAGGTTCAACACCATCACCTACGGCCTCACGGTCAGCCGCACCGGCACGGGCAGCGGCACCGTGACCAGCAGCCCGGCCGGAATCAACTGCGGCAGCACCTGCACAACCAGCTACGACACCGGATCGAGCGTCACCCTGACCGCTGTGGCAGGTCCCGGGTCGATCTTCGTCGGCTGGAGCGGCGCCTGCTCCGGCGTCGGCGCCTGCACGGTCAGCATGACCCAGGCACGCAGCGTGACGGCGACGTTCAACATCCAGCACTACCCGCTGACGGTGACCCGCAGCGGCGCCGGCTCGGGAACGGTGACAAGCCTGCCCGCCGGCATCAACTGCGGCAGCACCTGCAACGCCACGTTCCCCTTCGCGACGGACGTGACGCTCTCCGCGGCTGCCGCGGCAGGATCCGTCTTCGCCGGCTGGGGCGGGGCCTGCTCCGGCACCGGCGGCTGCACGGTCGGGATGAATGCGGCCACTACGGTGTCGGCGACCTTCGCGCCGGCACCCGACACCGTGCCCGACGCGTTCTCGTTTCCGTCGCAGACCGGCGTCGGCGTCGGCACGGTCGTGACCTCCGCGCCCGTCACGCCCTCGGCTTTCGATACGGCGACCACGATCGCCGTCAGCAACGGCCAGTACTCGATCGGCTGCGGCGGGGCGTTCACGGGCAGCCCCGGCACCATCGCTCCGGGCCAGTCGGTCTGCGTCCGTCATACCGCCGCCCAGAGTGCCGGCACGACCGTCACCACGACGCTGACGATCGGCGGCGTGAGCGGCGGCTTCAGCAGCACCACGTCGACCGCGCCGGTGTATCCGCTGGCAGTGGCGACGGCCGGCTCGGGTGCCGGCACCGTCAGCAGCACCCCGGCGGGCATCGACTGCGGCAGCGACTGCGACGCCGGCTACACCTCGGGCACCGGCGTCACGCTGGCGGCGGTGGCGGCGGTCGAATCGACGTTCACCGGCTTCTCCGGCGACTGCGCCGGCACCGGCGCCTGCAGCATCGGCATGAGCGCGCCGCGCAGCGTCACGGCCGCCTTCGAGTACACGCCGGCGACGGCGGCCAAGGCGTCGTCGCTGTACATCGCCTTCTTCGTCCGTGCCGGCGACCAGGATGGCCTGAACTTCTGGAAGACCGGCGCCTGGAAGTCGGGGCTGAGCGACCTGGAACTGATGCGGCAGATGGCCGAGGGCTTTGCCGCGCATCCCCTGTTCGTGGCCGCCTATGGCGGGCTCGGCAACGCTGCGTTCGTCGATGCCATCTACGTCAACGTCGGCGGCAAGGCCGCCGACGCTCGCGGCAGGGCGTACTGGCTGGGACTGCTGGACGCAGGCATGACGCGGCCGGACTTCGTCGCCGAGTTCGTCTTCGGCCTGCTCGAGATCACCGAGGCCCAGTTGCAGGATCTGTATGTCCGCGGCGAGCTGACCCTGGTCGAGCTCCAGGACGCCCTTGCGCGCAAGGCAAGAATGGCCAACAGGATCGCGGTTGCCCTTGCCTTCGTCGACGCCCTCGGCGCGGAGTCGAACCTCTCGCCTTCGACCGACCCGCTCGATCCGGCCTCTCTGTCGGCCGACCCTGCCTTCCGCGCTTCGCAGAACATCCTCAGCCAGGTGACCGAGGATCCGGCCACGATGGCGGCGCCGCTCGGCTACCTCGCCGGCGCGCCGACGATCGAGGGCATCAACGCCTTGTTCGGGCCGTGAGACGCCAGGCGAAGGTCCGGCGCCGGCGCACCGCTACAGCGGATCCGTGTCCCACTTCATTGTCCGCAGGTCGAGCGCACACAGTCCTTCGATGCGGTGCGACTGCCGATATGCGCGCACCCGGTCGAGGTAGTCCGGCCGCTGCGGATGGTCGAAGTTCCAGTCGGGCGGGTTGAAGGACGAGAAGCCGTTGATCGTCGGCAGATCGAGATATTCGGCGAGCAGCATCGCGTCGACGTTGTGCCGGTACAGCGTGTCTCCGCCGGCGGCGCCTGGCCGGCTGTCGAGGACGAAGAACGCCCGGCACTGCGCCGGAACCGGCTTCGCTGCGTCGAGACGCGCGGCGGCCGGGGCGCGCTCGATGTAGGTGGCCTGCGCCGAGTTGAGCTGCTCGGCGATCAGGAACAGGCACACGACCAGGCCGAGGGTGCGGGTCCGGCGCGACTTCGCGGCGGCCAGCGCGAACATGCCGACGCAGATCGCGGGCACCGCGATGAAGATGTAATAGCGGGACACGACGCGAATGGCCTTTGCGCCCGGAAACGCCTCGAACACGACCCGCCATGCCGAGTAGCCGAAGACCTCGAGCGAGAGCAGGACGGTGACGATCGTGGCGACGGCGAGGTCCTGCGCCAGAAGCGTCGACGCCGACGACACGCCGGCGCGCCGGCCGCCGGCCCGGAACAGACTCACGCATGCCGCCAGGAATACGAGCACGACGCCGGGCGTCAGGCCCGTCTGCCTTTCGTTGAATTCCCAGGGAAAGCCGATGCCGTGATGCAGCGCCATCACGGCCTGCCCGTACAGAACGTTGCCGACCCCGATGTTGAGAATGTCGGCGGGTCCCGGCAGGTACTCCCGGATCGCCGCGAAACTGCGCATGCCGGTCTCCGAAGCCTTTGCCAGGTAGACGAGCAGGAACGGCACCAGGCCGATCAGCCAGACTGTCAGCGCCGCCGCCAGTGCCAACAGGCATCTCCGGTCCAGGCTCCTTGCGAGGCTGCTCAGCGCGCTGCGATGTCGCAGCGCCCCCCATGCGGCAAGGCAGGCGCAGAAGAACGTGAAGAACCAGAGCATGTAGAACGCTGTCAATGCCCACGCGGCATGGACAAGCGCGAAGACGGAACTCCAGATCAACAGTGCCTTCGCCTCGTTCGCGGCCAGCGCGCGGCCGGCGCGATACAGCAGCCAGCCGCACAGCGGGACCAGCGCCACGGTGAACAACTGGGCGTGCAGCGTGTGGATCGTCAGGTTGTTGCCCAGCGTGAAGATGCCGGCGCCGGCGACCGCAAATTCGAACCGGATCTTCAGCGCCCGATGGGCGAACAGAAGGAAGAACGGGAACCCCGCCAGCCGTGAGACCAGGTTGACGATGGCGGCAGCAAGATACGGGTCCGCGCCCAGGAAACGCGGCAATGCGTAGACGAGGCCGTACAGGAAGTAGCCGTCGTTGTAGCCGAGCGTCCCGGGATGGGGGAAGAAGTAGTTCGTTTCCGACCATCGCGCCCGTCCGCTCAGGACGTTGAACCAGTGCTCGAGAATCGCGGTCTCGATCGTCGAGTCGTTGTAGTCGCCCAGGACCTGGCCGAAGCCGCTCGCGATCTGGCCCCGTGCGATCCAGAGGGAAATCGCCGCGAAGCCCGCCAGGGCCGACGCGGCACGGATCCATCGGGCGCTGGCCGCGCCGCGGTTCATCAGGT
Organism: uncultured Burkholderiaceae bacterium; assembly: GCA_964388005.1. Classification (GTDB taxonomy): domain Bacteria; phylum Pseudomonadota; class Gammaproteobacteria; order Burkholderiales; family Burkholderiaceae_F; genus JADJWR01. The sequence continues at coordinate 2,812 of CAYLZU010000200.1, read as the reverse complement.
CGTCCGGCCCGTGGTCCGGCGATGCCGGCGCCGGCCCTCGCTCGCGGCACCGGCAGCTGTCGCGGCGGCGGCTCGTGCTTCCGCGGGCGAGTCCTGAACCGGCGACGGGTTGCCGGTGGCTCCGACCTGCCCGAACACTCTACGCAGCTCCGGATATCGCGCCCAGCGCACCGAAAGCTTCGGCCAGGGCGCATGTCGGCGTCGGGGCCTGCGCCGTTGGCCGCCGGCGAGCGGCTTCGCGGGACGGGAGTCGCAGGGGCAATGCCATCGACAGCCGTGCAGCGGCAGTCCGCGATGGATGCTGCCGGGGCAGCGGCAGATCGATCCGCCGCCGCGGGACGTCACGAGCCTCTTGTCCGCGCCTCTCCGGCAACGATGCCGATCGCAGCGAGGCGCCCGAGGCCCTTACGCGAACTTCGCCAGCGTCCGCGCCATGCGCTGCACGCGTTGCGGCGTCTTCTCGCCCTTGGCGGCGGAAAACGTCGGGTGCTCGATGGCGCAGGCGACCATCTCGAAGAACGCCTTGTCGAGCGCCTTGCGGCTGGCCGACATCTGCAGCGCGATCTCCTCGCAGTCGGTGCCGTTCTCGATCATGTTCTGGATGCCGCGCAACTGGCCCTCGACCCGCTTGAGCCTCAGTACCAGGGCACGGCGTGCTTCCTCGGCGCCTTTATCCATCAGGGGACACTCGCTCGCTGGATGACCTTCCGGCTCCCGCTCGATGGACTCGCCCCTGGGGCGGCCCGGCGGGGTCATGACGTTGCCGGGCGTGATTCTGGCACGCCTACCCGTTTGAGTATCCACCCCAGCGGGCAGACATTGGTGAAGCCGTACTGCAGCAGGTTGGCGCCGACGAAGGCGGTGAAGGCGAGCCACCACTTCGAGACGAAGATCGGGCTGCCCTCGACGCCGAGGGCGAGCGACAGCAGGATGAAGCTGCCGGCAAAGATGCGGATCAGGCGTTCGACGGTCATGACGTGCTTCCTTCAGGGGTTGGGGTGGAGACGGGCGCCGGCGCGGCGGCGGCCAGCCGGCGATGGTTGGCGGCGTAGTACAGCACCGGGATCACGACCAGCGTCAGCGCCGTCGACACGAAGATGCCGCCAAGCAGCGCGATCGCCAGGCCGTTGAAGATCGGGTCGTCGAGGATGAACACCGCGCCGAGCATCGCCGCCAGCGCGGTGAGCACGATCGGCTTGGCGCGGGCGGCGGCGGCGTCGATCACCGCCTGCTGGAACGCCGCGCCCTCCTCGAGCCGCAGGTTGACGAAGTCCACCAGCAGGATCGAATTGCGGACGATGATGCCGGCCAGCGCGATCATGCCGATCATGCTCGTCGCCGTGAACTGCGCCCCGAGCACCGCGTGCAGCGGCATCACGCCGATGATCGTCAGCGGGATCGGCGCCATGATGATGAGCGGCGTCAGGTACGAGCGGAACTGCGCCACCACCAGCAGGTAGATCAGGATCAGCCCGACGCCGTAGGCGAGCCCCATGTCGCGGAAGGTCTCGTAGGTGACCTGCCATTCGCCGTCCCACTTCAGGCCGAAGGCGGCGTAGCGGTTCGACGGCGGCGCGATCCAGTACTCCTCCAGCGCCAGCCCGCCCGGCGGCGCGAGCCTGGCCAGCGCCGGCCGCATCTCGAACATGCCGTACAGCGGCGAGTCGGTCTTGCCCGGCCCGCCGGCGACGTCGCCGACCACGTAGACCACCGGCTGCAGGTTCTTGCGGTAGATCACCCGCTCGCGCGGCGCCGTGACCGGCGTCACCAGTTCCGCCAGCGCGATCTCGTACTGCTCGGTGCGGCCGTCGGCGGTGGGAAGCTGTCCGCGCAGCTTCAGCTTCAGCGCCGCCTCCAGCCCGCCCTTGGCCTCGGGCGCCAGCCCCACCCGCACCGGCACCGCGTACTTCGACTGGCCGTCGTGCAGCGGCGTGATGTCCTCGCCGGCGAGCGCCATCCGCACCATCTTCGCCACCTCGGCCGCCGGGATCCCGTACATGGCGGCCTTGGCGGTGTCCACCCGCAGCAGGATGCGGTGGCCGGCGTCGAGCAGGCTGTCGTCGATGGCGACGATGTCGGGCGTCGTTTCGAACACCTTGCGCACCTCGCGCGCGAGCGCCATCTGACCCTCGTAGTCGGGGCCGTAGATCTCGGCCACCAGCGGCGACAGCACCGGCGGGCCGGGCGGCACCTCGACCACCTTGATGTCGGCGCCGTAGCGGCGGGCGATCGCCTCCAGGCCGGGCCGCACCGTCTGCGCGATCTCGTGGCTCTTGCGCTTGCGGTCGTGCGCGTCGAGCAGGTTGACCTGCAGGTCGCCGACCTCGCCGCCGGCGCGCAGGTAGTACTGCCGCACCAGGCCGTTGAAGTTGATCGGCGCCGCCAGCCCGGCGTAGGCCTGGTAGTGCGTGACCTCGGGCAATTTGGCGACCTCGGCGCCGAGTTCGCGCAGCAGCGCCGCGGTTCGTTCCACCGGCGTGCCGGTGGGCAGGTCGACCACCACCTGGAACTCGGACTTGTTGTCGAACGGCAGCATCTTCAGCACCACCAGCTTCAGCGGCGCGAGCGCCAGCGCCGCGGCGATGAAGACGACCATGGCCGCGAACAGCAGCAGGCGATTTCGCCCCCCGCGCGCGGGGTCGAGAAACGGACCCATGAGCGCCGCGAACAGGCGCTGCACCCGCCCGGGACCCGCAGCCTGCGGTGCAGGGTGCGCGCTTGGTCGCAGCAGCCTCGCCGCGAGCCACGGCGACACCACGAACGCGATCGCGAGCGAGATCAGCATGCCGGCGCTGGCGTTGATCGGAATCGG
>CAYLZU010000199.1:5676-6238 GCA_964388005.1 uncultured Burkholderiaceae bacterium | reverse complement strand
CGGCACCAGCGGCTGCTCGCGCTCCTTCGGGTAGTCCTTGCGCAGCGGATGGCCCACGAAGCCCTCGTACAGCAGAATCGGCCGCAGGTCGTCGTTGCCGGAGAACGCGATGCCGTACATCTCGTGGCACTCGCGCTCCATGAAGCGGGCCGAGCCGTACAACGCCACCAGCGACGGCACGCTCGGCAGGCTTTCCGGCACCCGCGCCTTGATCCGCACGCGCAGCCTGTGGACGGTCGAGTAGAAGTGCCAGACCACCTCGAAGCGCGGCTCCTGCCCCAGCCAGTCGACCGCGGTGACGTCGGAGAACATGTCGAAGCGGAACTCGTCCCTGAGCCTGGACACGACATCGGGCAGCGACGCCGCGCCGATGCCCAGAACCAGCACGCCGTGCGCCTCGGCCGCCTCGTTCACCGTGGCGGCAAGCCGCTCGCGGATGCGTTCGAACACCGGATTCATCGGCTAGAAGCGGTCGTTGACGATCAGGTGCTGCTGGTTGGCGATCTTGTCCTGCAGCTTCATGATCCCGTCGATCACCATCTCCGGCCGCGGCGGGCAGCCC
>CAYLZU010000199.1:0-5666 GCA_964388005.1 uncultured Burkholderiaceae bacterium | reverse complement strand
GGTGGCGCACACGCCGAAGGCCAGCACCCATTTCGGCTCGCACATCTGCTCCCAGACCTTGAGCAGGATCGGGGCCTGCTTGTGCGTGACCGTGCCGACCACCATCAGCAGGTCCGACTGCCGCGGCGTGAAGCGCGGCAGCGCGGCGCCGAAGCGGTCGGTGTCGTAGGGCGTGGAGCTCACCGCCATGAACTCCATCGCGCAGCAGGCGGTGACGAACGGGTACGGGAACAGCGAGAACTTGCGCGCCCAGCCGATCAGCTCGTCCTTGCGCGTCGAGATGTACTCGAAGGCGCCGGACTTCTGCCCGTCTGGCCGGATCGGAATCGTGCGCGCGCTCATCAGTCGGTCACCGCTTCGAGCAGCCGCGCCCGGTACACCCACAGCAGCACCAGGATCAGCAGGAACATGAAGATGCCGAAGGTGGCGAGCATGAAGCCGTCGAGCGGCCGCGCGCCGAGCACCCACAGGATCAGGAACACCGTCTCCAGGTCGAACAGGATGAAGACGATCGCCACCGCGTAGTACTTGACCGGCACCGAGTGCACGCCGCGCGTGTCGACGATGGTGGCGCCGCACTCGAACGGCTCCTGCTTAATCGCCGTCATCGCCGGCTTCGGCCCGAGGAACTTGTTCGCGGCGAGCATGATGCCGACGAAGCCGAGGATGGCGATCAGATACAGCAGGAAGACGGCATACGGGTTCATCGGCGGCGGTCTTCGTCGGCTGCTCGGTCTTCGGGGATTGCGGCGCGAACGACCGCTGTGCGGCATGCCCTGCGGCCTGCGCTACGCGGTCCCCTCGCGTCCGTGCGGCATCTGCGTTCTGTTTTCCGTCGGGCCGTGTTACGCAGTCCGTGCCAGCCCGTTTCGCGTTCCCGCTACCCTAGGCGCTCTGCCGCGGCCGGTTCTTGATGACCATCAACGGAATGCGGCTTGCGATCGTCCGGGCCGGCAGCGACGTCGTCCCATCGTCGCGGCGGCGCATCGCCCGATGCGGGCAACCGGCCCTTTGGCCCCGAAAGGACCGCCCCGCCGCCGGCGCGCGGCCGGCCGCGGCGCTCGCCGCCGCTGTCCACGAGCGCCGCCCTGCGGCGGCGCGCCGCGCTCAGCCGTGCAGGCGCTGGTACTTGGCCAGGAGCTCGTCCTTCGATTCGGCGTGGTTCGGGTCCGGGACGATGCAGTCCGCGGGACAGACGTCGATGCACTGCGGCTCGTCGTGGGCGCCGACGCATTCGGTGCACTTGGCGGGATCGATGACGTAGATCGGGCTGCCGGCGGCGATCGCCTCGTTCGGGCACACCGGCTTGCAGGCGTCGCAGGCGGTGCAGTCGTCGTTGATGAGTAGTGCCATCTTGATCTCCTCGTGGATCGGGTTCGGCGGCCGCGCCGCCGCAGGTTACGCGAACTCGCTGGTGTAGGAGTTCAGCGCCTTCATGTAGTTGGCGCGCTCGAAGGCATCGGGGTCCGGGCAGGACTCCTGCGACAGCGAGCCCTTCAACTGCGCCACCGACTCGTACTCGCGCTCGCTCATCCACGCCTCGATGCCCTTGACCAGCGCGCCGACGTGGTTCGGCCCGCGCATCAGCAGGCTGCTGGCGAGCATCACGCAGTCGGCGCCGGCGAGCAGCAGCTTCAGCACATCCTCCGCCGTGTGCGCGCCGCCGGTGGCCGCCAGGCTCACGTCGACGCGGCCGCGCAGGATGGCGATCCAGCGCAACGCCAGGCGCAGCTCGTCGGAGGTCGACAGCACCAGGTGCGGCGCCACCTCCAGTTCATCGAGCAGGATGTCGGGCTGCAGGAAGCGGTTGAACAGCACCAGGCCCCTGGCGCCCGCTCTTGCCAGCCGCGCCGCCATGTTGGCCATGGCGCTGAAGTACGGCGCCACCTTGACCGCCACCGGGATGCTGACCTGCCGGGTCACCGACTCGACCAGATCGACGTAGCGTTGCTCGACCTCCATGCTGGTGTCGTCGATGCTGGCGGCGAGGAAGTACACGTTCAGCTCGATCGCGTCGGCCCCGGCCTCCTGGCAGCGGCGGGCGATGCCGGTCCAGCCGCCGGGCGTGTAGCCGTTCAGGCTGGCGATCACCGGCACGCGCAGGTCGCGCTTGGCGTCCCGGATCAGCTCCAGGTAGGAATCCGGCCCGGTGCTGTACTTCATCTCGGGAAAGAAGCCCTGCGCTTCCGGCGACAGCTCGGCGCCGTAGAGCATCAGGTTGTGCGCCGACATCTCCTCGTGCTCGATCTGCTCCTCGAACAGCGACTTGAGCACGACCGCGGCGATGCCGGCCTCCTGCAGGCGCCTCAGGCTTTCGATCGAGCCGGTCAGCGGCGAGGCCGAGGCGACGATCGGATGCGCAAGCTCCAGTCCGAGGTAACGGGTGCGAAGATCGACACTCATGCCACACCTCCGCGCAGCGCTGTACTTTTCCCCTCCCCTTCAAGGGGGCGGAGGCGGGGTTTCGCGAAGCACTGCTTCGCGCCGCCGCAGCGGCGAGCGCCTGCAAGCGCGAGCCTGGAGCAGGGAAGGGGTGGGGATGGGGCTTTCTTCATTCTGCGGCCTCCTTTGTGGGCTCGGCGCCGGCGTCGGCGCCCGCCTGCTGCGGGCCGGCGGGCGGCTGGCCCTCTTCGGTCACCCTGCGGTGCACGCCGGCGATCTGCTCGTACAGCTGCCAGCGGGCGTCGGCGTCGTGCTGCGCCTGTTTCAGCAGCAGCTTGGAGCGGGCAGGATCCGACTGCGCCAGCATCGCGTAGCGGCCCTCCTTCATCACGAACTGCTCGAGCGGCTGGGTCGGCTTGCGCGAGTCGAGCTTCAGCGGCTGGTCCGACCCGCCCATGCCCAGGCGCGGGTCGTAGTGGTACAGCGTCAGATAGCCGCTCTTGACCGCGTCGCGCTGGTGGCTCATGCCGGTGGCCATGTCGATGCCGTGGGCGATGCAGTGGCTGTAGGCGATGATCAGCGACGGCCCGTTCCACGACGCCGCCTCCTGGAAGGTGCGCACCGTCTGCACCGGGTTGGCGCCCATCGCCACCTGCGCCACGTAGACGTTGCCGTAGGCCATGGCGATCATGCCGAGGTCCTTCTTGCCGATCGGCTTGCCGGCGGCGGCGAACTTGGCCACCGCGCCGCGCGGCGTGGACTTGCTCGCCTGGCCGCCGGTGTTGCTGTAGACCTCGGTGTCGAGCACCAGGATATTGACGTTCCTGCCCGAGGCAAGCACGTGGTCGAGCCCGCCGTAGCCGATGTCGTAGGCCCAGCCGTCGCCGCCGATGATCCAGACGCTGCGCGCGACCAGGCTGTCGGCCACCGCCAGCAGCCTGCCGGCTTCGGGAAAGCGCAACGCCGGCAGGAGGGCCTTCAGCCGCCTGACCCGGTCGCGCTGCGCCCTGATCTGCTCGTCCGTGTCCTGCGCAGCGTTGAGCAGGCCGTCGGCGAGCTCCTCGCCAATCTCGGCGCGCAGGTCGCGCACCAGGTGCTGCGCCAGGTCGCGCTGGGCGTCGATCGCCAGCCGCATGCCGAGCCCGAACTCGGCGTTGTCCTCGAACAGGCTGTTGGCCCAGGCCGGCCCCTGGCCGTCGGCATTGGTCGAGTACGGCGTGGTCGGCAGGTTGCCGCCGTAGATCGACGAACAGCCGGTGGCGTTGGCGATCAGCAGGTGGTCGCCGTACAGCTGCGACAGCAGCTTGAGATACGGGGTCTCGCCGCAGCCGGAGCAGGCGCCGGAGTACTCGAACAGCGGCTGCCGCAGCTGCGAGCCGCGCAGGCCGTCGATGGTGTCGAACGGCGGCCGCACCTCCGGCAGGCCGAGGAAGAACTCGTAGTTGGCGCGCTCGGCCTCGAGGTGCTCGAGCTTCGGCCGCATGTTGATCGCCTTGTGCTTGACCACCTGCTTGCTGCGCGTCGGGCAGACATCGACGCAGATGCCGCAACCGGTGCAGTCCTCGGGCGCCACCTGCAGGCTGTAGAGCATGCCGTCGAGCGGGCCGCCGTCCTTGCGCGCCCACGGCACCGCCTTGAAGGTCGACGGCGCGTGCGCCATCTCCTTCGGGTCGAACACCGTCATGCGGATCGCCGCATGCGGGCAGGCGAGCGGGCAGATCGCGCACTGGGTGCAGATCGTCTCGTCCCAGATCGGGATCTCGTGGGCGATGCTGCGCTTTTCCCACTGCGTGGTGCCGGTGGGGAAGGTGCCGTCGACCGGCATCGCCGACACCGGCAGCAGGTCGCCCTTGCCGTCCATCATCATCGCGGTCACGCGCTGCACGAACTCGGGCGCGGAGCGCGGCACGATCGGCCGCCGCGACAGCAGCGAGTCGGCATGGGCAGGCACCTTGACCTCGTGCATCGCCGCCAGCGAGGCATCGACGGCGGCGAAGTTGCGGGCCAGCACCGACTCGCCGCGCTTGCCGTAGGTCTTGCGGATGGCGTCCTTGATCTTGGAGATGGCCTCCTCGCGCGGCAGGATGCCGGAAATGGCGAAGAAGCAGGCCTGCGTCACCGTGTTGATGCGCCCGGCCAGCCCCGCCTGCTTCGCCACCGACAGCGCATCGACGACGTAGAACTTCAGCTGCTTGTCGATGATCGCCTGCTGCGCCTCGCGCGGCAGCTTGTTCCACACTTCGGCCGGGCCGTAGGGGCTGTTGAGCAGGAACGTGGCGCCCTTGCGGGCCAGCGCCAGCACGTCGAGCTTCTCCATGAACTCGAACTGGTGGCAGGCGACGAAGTCGGCCCGGCGGATCAGATAGCTCGACTCGATCGGCCGCGCCCCGAAGCGCAGGTGCGACACCGTGATCGCCCCCGACTTCTTGCTGTCGTAGACGAAGTAGCCCTGCGCGTGCAGCGGCGTGTTCTCGCCGATGATCTTGACCGTGTTCTTGGTCGCGCCGACCGTGCCGTCGGCGCCGAGGCCGTAGAAGACGGCGCGGGTGACCCCCTCGGCCTCGGTGTCGAACTCCTCGTCCCACTTCAGCGACAGCCGGGTCACGTCGTCGACGATGCCGACGGTGAAGTGGCGCTTCGGCTTCGCTTCCTTCAGTTCGTCGAGCGCCGCCTTGGCCATCGCCGGCGTGTACTCCTTCGACGACAGGCCGTAGCGGCCGCCGATCACCTTCGGCAGCGCCATGTCGGCCGGCCAGCACTCGGCCAGCGCCGTGACCACGTCCTGGTACAGCGGTTCGCCGATCGCCCCCGGCTCCTTGGTGCGGTCGAGCGCGGCGATCGCCCTGACCGTCTTCGGCAGCGCCGCCACGAACGCCTCGGCGTCGAACGGCCGGTAAAGCCGCACCGTCACCAGGCCGACCTTCTGGCCCTCGCGCACCAGCCGCGCCACCGCCTCGTGCGAGGCGCCGGTGCCGGAGCCCATCTGCACCAGCACCCGCTCGGCGTCCGGCGCCCCCGTGTAGTCGAACAGGCCGTAGCGGCGGCCGGTCAGCTTCTCGAAGCGGTCCATCGACTCGCGCACGATGCCGGGCACCGCCGCGTAGTAGGAATTGCAGGCCTCGCGGGCCTGGAAGAACACGTCCGGGTTCTGCGCCGAGCCGCGCAGCTTCGGCGCGTCGGGGTTCAGTGACCGGGCGCGGTGGGCCCGGATCAGGTCCTCGTCGACCAGCGCCCGCACCTCCTCCTCGAACAGCAGGTCGATCTTGTTGACCTCGTGGCTGGTG
>CAYLZU010000198.1:0-6244 GCA_964388005.1 uncultured Burkholderiaceae bacterium | reverse complement strand
GTCCCGTACCGCCGCGGTCGCCGCGGCCCCGGTCTTGGCGCCGGGTCTTCTCGCGCTGTCACCCCGGCTCGGACGCCGGCGCAACGGCCGCTACCGTAACCCAATGTCGGGTTCCGGTGTCGCTGCGGTGCAATGACCGGCAGTCGGCGGCGCGGGCGCGCTAAGAAGCCCCGGGCTTGCGCCGGGCAGCAAAGGTGCGGCGGAACTTCTCGACCTTCGGCGCCACCACCATCATGCAGTAGCCCTGCGCCGGGTTGTGGCGGAAGTACTCCTGGTGGTAGGCCTCGGCGCGCCAGTAGTCGCCGGCCGGCACCAGCTGGGTGACGATCTCGTCGTCGTAGTGCTGCTGCGCCTCGCGGATCACCTCGTTGGCCACCGCCTTCTGCGCCTCGGAGTGGTGGAAGATCACTGAGCGGTACTGGTCGCCGACATCGGCGCCCTGCCGGTTCAGCGTCGTCGGATCGTGGATGGCGAAGAAGACCTCGAGGATCTCGCGGTAGCTGATCGCCTTGGGATCGAACTCGATCCGCACCACCTCGGCGTGGCCGGTCGAGCCCTCGCAGACCTGGCGATAGGTGGGGTTGGCGACGCGGCCGCCGGCGTAGCCCGACTCGACGTCGACCACGCCCTGCAGTTCCTCGAACACCGCCTCCAGGCACCAGAAGCAGCCGCCGCCGAGGGTGGCGAACTCGTGGCCCGGCGAAGGCTCGTTGCGCAGCGGATTCCTGATCGACATCGGAGACCTCGACGGTGGAGGATGGAACGGTCTTTGGTCGGCGGCGCCGGCCGAAACTTACCGGCCGAGGATCACCGGCCGGTTGGGCAGTTCGTCGCGATTGTGCCGGTCTTCGGTGGACGGAAACGCCTGCGCCAGCAGCCGGTTCACCTCGGCGATGCCGGCCGAGATCCCGGCTTCGAACTGGCCGGCGGCGAATCGTTCCGCCATCGCCCGCACGATCGGCGCCCAGGCGTCGGCGGAGATGGCCCGCGCCGCGCCGCGGTCGGCGACGATCTCGATGCCGTGGTCGGCGAGTTCGACGTAGATCAGCACGCCGTTGCGCTCGTCCGTGTCCCACACGCGCAGCTTGGCGAACAGCATCTCGGCGCGTTCGCGCACCGGCGCATCGCGCTTCAGGTAGCTCCACGGCAGCGACGCCTCCACCGCGAGGCGGATCTCGCCGCGGTGCCGCGCCTCGCCGTCGGTGATCGCCTGCTCGATGCGCGCCAGCGCCTCCGGGCCGAGCGCGCGGTCGACCGCCTTCGGCGAGCGCAGCAGGTGCCTCATCCAGCGCCGCAGTCGCATCACCAGCTCCCGCCGGCGCCGCCGCCGCCGAAGTTGCCGCCGCCGCCCGAAGACCAGCCGCCGCCGCCTCCCGACCAGCCGCCGCCGCGTCCGCCGCCGAAGCCGCCGGGAACGAAGACGCCGCCGCGACGGCCGCCGATGACGCGTCCGCCGCCGCCACCGCGACCGGAGACGAGCGCGAACACGAAGGCGGCGATGCCGGCGATCAGGCCGAGCTTCAGCGACGAGAACACCCAGCCCGCGACCGTGCCGGTGCCGACGCCGGCGATCACCGCGCCGGCGACGCCGAAGACGCTGCGCAGGACCACGGCGACGAGCACGCCGGCGATCACGAACGGCGCCAGCATGGCGAACGGATCGTCGCCAGCGGGCGCCTCGGTTGCCGCGGCCGGAGCCGGCAGCGCCTCGCCTTCGATCAGGCGGAACAGAGCCTCGAGGCCGGCGCCGATGCCGCCGGCGAAGTCGCCCTGGCGGAACCGCGGCGTGATCTGCTCGCGGATCACGCGCGCCGCGGCCAGATCCGGCACCGCGCCTTCGAGCGCCTTGGCCACCGCGATCCAGACCCGGCGATCGTCCTTGGCGATCACGATCAGCAGGCCGTCGCCGACGTCCGCGCGGCCGATCTTCCAGGCGTCGCCGATGCGCTGCGCGTAATCGGCGATCGGCTCCGGCGCCGTGCTGGCGACCAGCACGACCGCGATCTGCGTGCCGCGCCTGCTCTCGAACGCGGCCAGCTTCGCCTCCAGCGCCTGGCGCTCGGCGGCCGACAGGGTCCCGGTCTGATCGGTGACGCGCGCCAGCGGCGGCACCGCCAGCGTGCCGTCGGGAAGGCGCGAGTCGGCCGCCCACGCGATGGACCCCAGCAGTGCCGCCAGCGCGAGCAGAAGGACCGCCGCGGCGCGGCGCCCGAGGACTCCGGCAACCATCGCGTCGACTCGGGGCAGGCGCGGCGCCCTACTTCTTGCCGCCGAAGTCGACCTTCGGCGCGGTCTGGATCGCGGCCTCGTTGGCGACCGTGAACTGCGCCTTCTCCCTGTAGCCGAAGACCATCGCCGTCAGGTTGACCGGGAACTGCCGCACCAGCACGTTGTAGTCCTGGGTCGCCTTGATGTAGCGGTTGCGGGCCACGGTGATGCGGTTCTCGGTCCCTTCGAGCTGCGTGCGCAGGTCCTGGAAACCCTGGTTGGCCTTCAGGTTCGGGTAGTTCTCGACCACCGCCAGCAGCCGCGACAGCGCCGACGACAGTTCACCCTGCGCCGCCTGGAACCTGGCCATCGCGGCGGGATCGTTGACCAGTTCGGGCGTCGCCTGGATGGAGGTGGCCCTGGCGCGGGCCTCGATCACCTGGGTGAGCGTGCCGCGCTCGAAGTCGGCTTCGCCCTTGACCGTCTCGACGATGTTGGGGATCAGGTCGGCGCGGCGCTGGTACTGGCTGATCACCTCCGCCCATGCGGCCTTCACCGCCTCGTCCCTGCTCTGGATCTCGTTGTAGCCGCAGCCGGCGAGCACGCTCGCCGCCAGCAGCGCCAGCACAAAGCGGATCAGTCTCATCGTCATGCCTCCCGCGGGGAACACCGCGCTGTGAAAAATCGGGTTGCCCGGCCCAGTTCTCAAGGACGGCCGCTCGATCCGCCGACACGGCGGCGCAGCGCCTCGGCGTACCGCTGCCAGGCCGCCTGCGCGGTCGCGGTGCGGCCGGCGAGCTCGAGCTGGATCAGCAGCGCCCGCAGGCGGCGGGATCCGGCGCCGCCGTCGGCGCCGGAGTCGGCGCCGAGCAGCCGGTGGACTTCCATCACCTGCGACAGCTCGGGCGGCACGCAGCCGGCGTTCTTCAGGATGCGATGGGCGACGCGCAGGTCTTGCGGCACCAGCGGATCGTCGTCGAGCGCCAGCGGCCGGCCTTCACCGGGCAGGTTGTCGAAGTCGCCGCGGGCGATCGCGGCCTCGATGCGCCGCTCGACCAGCGCCTCGAGACCGAAGGCTTGCGTCAGGGTCATTGCCTCAATGCTACCCGCGCGGTCCGTACAATCCGCCGCGTGCAGGCCAGATCCGATCCGACGCTCGAACTCCGCCGGGCCTTCGCCCAGTTCGCCACCGGCATCACCGTCGTCACCGCGCGGGCCGCGGACGGCACTCCGGTGGGGCTCACCGTCAACTCGTTCTCATCGGTGTCGCTCGAGCCGCCGCTGCTGCTCTGGTGCCTCGGCCGGGCATCGGCGAACTACGATGCCTTCCGCCTCGCCGAGCGGCACATGATCAACGTGCTGGCGGCCGATCAGCTGGAGATCGCCAAGCGCTTCGCCACCCGCGGACCGGACCGCTTCGCTGGGCAGAGCGTCAGCATCACCGACACCGGCCTGCCGCGGCTCGACGGCTGCATCGCCTGGTTCGAGTGCGCCATCCGCAGCCGCTACGACGAAGGCGACCACGTGATCCTGGTCGGCCGCATCGATTCGTTCGAGGTCGCGCCCGGGCGGCCGCTGATCTTCCACGACAGCCGCTACGTGACCGACCTCGTCGAGCAGCCGCTGCCGCGCAAGCTGCGGGCACCGCTCGGCTGACCTCTGGCGTCTACTTCGCCGCCGAGGTGCTGGCGAGGTGGATGCCGCCGAGGATCAGCAGCAGCGCCGCCACGTGGTACAGCCTCGGCGAGTCGGCGAGCAGCCATGCCGACAGCACGGCGGCGAACACCGGCGTCAGGTTGGCGAAGTACACCGGAATCACCGCGCCGACGCGCCGGATGCCGACGTCCCAGCACCAGTACGCCAGCAGCGACGGGAACACCGCCATGTACAGCATGGCCGCCGCCACGCCGGCGCTCCACTGGATGCGCGCCGGCGACAGCGCCGCCTCGACGGCGGCGAAGGGGGCGATGGCGCACAGGCCGACCGCGATCTGCGCCGCCAGCAGCGGCGCGAACGGCAGGTCCGGCCGGTGCCTGCGCAGCAACCACGTGTACAGGGTCCAGGTCAGGTTGGCCGCCAGCATGATCAGGTCGCCGGGCACGAACGCGAGCTGCGCCAGGTTGGCCGGATCGCCGCGCGCCATCACGACCACCACCCCGGCGAGCGAACAGGCGGCGCCGAGCCACTGCGCCGGGCGGGTGCGTTCGCCGAACACGAGCGCGCCGAGCGCGAGGATGAACACCGGCGAGCTCGAGGCGATGAGGCTGGTGGCCATCGGCGTCGAGGTCTGCAGGGCGATGTACTGCAGCGTGTTGTAGGCGCCGACGCCGAGCGGCCCGATCGCCAGCAGGATCTTCCAGTGGCGCATCAGGGCGGCGCGATGCCTGACGAGCGCATGCCAGGCGAAGGGCAGCAGGATCGCGAAGGCGATCACCCAGCGCGCCAGCGACAGTGCCACCGGCGGCACGTTGCCGACCAGCAGCCGCGCCGCCACCGCGTTGCCGGCCCAGAACAGCGGCGGAGCCGTCAGCAGCGCCGCGGTGGCGGGGTCGACTCTCATGCCGCAACTTCCAGCGCCGGGCGCCGGCGCGTAGATGCCGGGCGGGGACGCTGCGCGGTGGCGCAACGAGGCTGCCGCTGGTGGTCGAGGCACCCACCGGCGTGACGGCGCCGCGTGTTCACGGGGCCCGCCTGCGCAGCGCGCGCATCGCAAGTTCGAGTGCGTGCACGGCGAGTCCCGCGGCCAGGCCCCAGAAGGCGGCGCCGATGCCGGCGAAGCTCACGCCGGCGGCGGTGACGGCAAAGGCGAGCAGGGCCGGATAGCGCTCGGCCTCGTCCTTCATCGCCGTGCCGAGCGCGCCGACCAGCGGCCCCAGCAGCGCCAGGCCGACGGCCACTGCGATCAGCGCCGCAGGCAGGGCCGCCAGCAGCGCCACGCCCGAGGCGCCGACCACGGCGAGCGCAAGCCACGCCGCGGCGTAGACCATGCCGGCCGGCCAGCGGTCGGCGGGATCGCGATCGACGTCGGGGCCGGTGCACAGCGCCGCGGTGATCGCGGCGAGGTTGGTGGTGTGCGCTCCGAAGAACGCCGACACCACCGAACCGGCGCCGGTGGCCGCCAGCGCCGGCCGCACCGGCGGCGTGTAGCCGCTGGCGCGCAGCACGGCGAAGCCGGGCAGGTTCTGCGAGGCCATCGTCACCAGGTACAGCGGCAGCGCGAGGCCGATCAGCACCGAGGGGTCGAAGCGCGGCGCGACGAACTGAAGCCGCGGCGGGGTGAAGGCCTCATCGAGCGGGCCGACGAGGCCGAGCGCGACGCTCGCCGCGATGCCGGCGCCGAGCACGATCACCACCGCGAACAGCGGGCTCAGCGGCCGCGCCAGCGCGTAGACGGCGATCATCGTCAGCGCCAGCGCCGGAGCCGGCGCAATCGCCTTGAAGGCGCCGAGGACGAACGGCAGCAGCACGCCGGCCAGCATCGCCGCCGCGATCGACATCGGGATGCGTTCGACTAGCCTGCCAAGCGGCCTGATGAGCGCCGTGGCGACGATCGCCAGGCCGACCGCGACGAAGGCGCCGACGGCGACATCGAAGGCGATGCCGGCGGAGGCGCCGATCAGCGCCGCGCCCGGAGTCGACCAGGCGCAGACGATCGGCATCCGGTGGCGCCAGGTGAGCCAGCCGCCCTCGATGGCCTTGGCGAGGCTGATGGCGGTGATCCACGAGACCGTCTGCGCCGGCGTCGCGCCGACCGCCTGCGCCGCGGCGACGATCAGCGCCAGGGTGCCGGCGAAGCCGACCGTCGAGGCGATCAGCGCCGAGGAGACGTGCGCGAAGTGGAGTCTCATGCGCGGGCGCGGGCGGAAGCGCCGCCGCTCGGCGGCGGGCGGGTTGTCCTGTGCCGCGCCGGCGCGCGGTTGCCGCGGAGCATAGCGGCGGGCCAGAATGCGGCGCGATGAAACGGCTGTGGGACATCTCGCCGGACGTGGCGCCGGGCTTCCCGTCGGGCCTCGAGCCATACCTGAAGTACCACGCC
>CAYLZU010000197.1:0-6246 GCA_964388005.1 uncultured Burkholderiaceae bacterium | reverse complement strand
GCCGGCCACGGCGGCCTGCGGCCGCTGCAGGTGATCGAAGAGGGCGGCGTCGTCTACTGGCGCCCGGCCGCGGATCTGCGCCCGCGCTGCACGGACCCGGACTGACCGGCGCCGAGCGCGAACACGGCGGGCCGGCGCGACAGCTCGGCCCCGGCGGCGGCCGGGAGCGCCTTCCAGCCGGCGATGGACAGCGACCGCACCTGCTCGGCATCGCCGGTCAGGTCGACCGCCACCGCCAGCCGAGTGTCGGGACGGCAGTGTTCGACGATCGTCCGCAGCAGCCGCTCGTTGCGATACGGCGTCTCGATGAACAGCTGCGTCTCGCCGTCGCGCCCGCGCCGTTCGAGTTCGTGCAGCGCCGGCACCAGATCGGTCCGCTCCTGCGGCAGGTAACCGACGAAGCGGAACCGCTGGCCGTTCAGTCCCGATGCCATCAGTCCGAGCAGCAGGCTGCTCGGACCCACGAGCGGCCGCACGCGCAGGCCGAGTTCGTGCGCGCGCGCCACGACCACGGCGCCGGGATCGGCGATCGCCGGACATCCGGCCTCCGAGAGCAACGCCACGTCGTGGCCGGCGAGCACCGGTTGCAGCCAGTCGTCGCATCGGCGGGGGTCGGGTCGGTGGCCGATCTCGGTGATGGCGAGGGTCGCGATCGGGCGCGGATGACCGATCGCCTTGAGAAACGCCCGCGCGCTCTTCGCGCTCTCGGCCAGAAAGTGACCGGTCGCGCGCGCGGCGGCGATCGTCGCCACCGGCAGGGCCCGATCCGGCCCGCATTCGGCAATCAGCGTCGGCAGCAGCAGCAGGGTGCCGGGCGGTCCGCCAATTCCCATCCCTTGCGGCCGCTGTTCAGCGCTTTCTGTACTGCCTTCGCGCTGCTCGCTCGGGGATTCGCCCTTGGGGCGACCCGGCTGGCTCATGGCGCCGGCAGCAACACGCCGCAGGACGCGAGCATGGTGGTGAGCCGGATCAGCGGCAGGCCGATCAGCGCCGTCGGATCGTCGGAGCGAACGGCGTCGACGAGGGCGATGCCGAGCGACTCGATCCTGGCCGCGCCGGCGCAGTCGTAGGGCTGCTCGGCACGCAGGTAGGCATCGAGCTGCGCCTGGGGCAGGACGCGGAAGTGCACCTCGGTGCGAACGTCGTCGACCTGCTCGGCCCCGCTCGGGTCGACAACGGCGATCGCGGTGTGGAAGACGATGCCCCGCCCCTGCATCCGCGCCAGCTGCGCCAGTGCCGCCGCGTGCGATCCGGGCTTCGAGATCGCCTCGCCGTCGACATCGGCCACCTGGTCCGAGCCGATGACGATGGCGTCGGGCCGGGTCCCGGCGACCGCACGCGCCTTGGCCAGCGCCAGCCGCAGCGCCGTGTCGCGCGGCGCCTCCCGCGGCAGCGGCCGTTCGTCGACGTGCGGCGCCTGGACCGAGAATTCGATGCGCAGCCGCCGCAGCAGCTCGCGCCGGTACGGAGAAGTCGATGCGAGTACGATCGCCGGCGTCTTCATCGCGTTCAATCAGTGCGCCCGGCAGTGTAGCGGCGCGGGTGACGGAACATGGCAGGCGGGCCGATCGAACCGTGCGACGTCTGGGAACTGGCGCGGCGGGGTCAGACGCTCGCCGGACAGGTGTCGGTGCAGGACATGCCGAGGCTGTCGAGCCAGCTCACCGATGCCGGCGAATGCCTGGACTTTCGCTTCAGCGGCCGGACCGACAGCCGCGCCCGGCCGGCGGCCGTCCTCGAAGTCAACGGCACGATCCATGCCGCCTGCGATCGCTGCGGCAAGCCGGTGGCGCTGCGGATCCGCGAGCAGGCGGAGTTCTTCTTCGTCGCCGACGAGGCCGAACTCGGACGGCTGCCGATCGACGATGCTCCCGACGAACCGCTGTTCGGATCGACGCGCTTCGACCTTGCGGCCCTGATCGAGGACCAGGCGATCCTGGCGATGCCGCTGTCGCCGCGTCATCAGGACTGCGGCGACGCCGCCGAATCGCGGCAGGAACTCGGCAGGGACACGCCGGTGCGCAAGCCGTTTGCCGTCCTTGCCGGGCTGAAGAAGCGCGGCCACTGAGGCCGTTGCGGCGACATCAGTCGGCTACAATCCGCCGCTTTCTTTGCAGCCGAGGAAATCATGGCCGTCCAACAGAACAAGCGGTCGGCGTCGAAGCGCAACATGCGCCGGGCGCATGACTTCGCGGTGAACCCGCCGCTGGCGACCGAGCCGAGCACCGGCGAGGTGCACCGTCGCCATCACGTCAGTCCGACCGGCTTCTATCGCGGCAGGAAGGTCGTCGCGACCAAGAGCGACGAATAATCCGACGTGGCTGCGGCCCGGCGCGCGGCCACCCACAGCGCTGGCGGCCAACGGTGACCGTTCGAATCGCCATCGACGTCATGGGCGGTGATCACGGCCCGCCGGTGACGGTGCCGGCGGCGCTGTCCTTCCTGGCAAGGCATGCCGATGTCGTCCTGCAGCTGGTCGGACGGCGGCAGGAGATCGAGCCGCTGCTGGGGTCGGCGGCGGCGTCGGGCCGGGTCGAGCTGATCCACACCGACGAAATCGTGACGATGGACGATCCGCCGGCCACGGCGCTGCGCGGCAAGCGCAATTCGTCGATGCGGCTCGCCGTCAATCTGATCAAGGACGGGCGGGCGGATGCCTGCCTGAGCGCCGGCAACACCGGCGCGCTGATGGCGATCGCCCGTTTCGTGCTGAAGACGCTCGACGGCATCGACCGGCCGGCGATCGCCACCGTGCTGCCGAACATCAAGGGCGGAGTGACGACGATGCTCGACCTCGGCGCCAACGTCGACTGCTCGGCCGAACACCTGTTCGAGTTCGCGATCCTCGGCGCGGCGCTGGTGGCGGCGGTGCAGGAAAAGGAGCAGCCGAGCATCGGCCTGCTCAACGTCGGCGAGGAGGCGATCAAGGGCAACGAGGTGGTCAAGCGCGCCGCCGAACTGCTGCGCGCCAGCCCGCTGAACTTCGTCGGCAACGTCGAGGGCGACGACATCTACAAGGGCACCACCGACGTCGTCGTCTGCGACGGCTTCGTCGGCAACGTGGCGCTGAAGACCTCCGAGGGGCTGGCGCAGATGCTGGCGACGATGGTGCGCGAGGAGTTCACGCGCAGCGCCTTCACCCGGGCGGCGGCCCTGCTGGCGACTCCGGTGCTGAAGCGGTTCCGCCACCGGGTCGATCATCGCCGCTACAACGGGGCCAGCCTGCTCGGGCTGCGCGGCATCGTCATCAAGAGCCACGGTTCGGCCGACGAGATCGCCTTCGGCAATGCCATCGCCGTCGCCTACGAGGCGGTCCGCCATCGCCTGCTGGAGCGCACCGTGGCGGCGATGCAGCCCTTCGTGGCCCAGCTCGAGCGCGAACACCGGCGCTCGGCGGCAGCGGCATGAGCCCGCCGGGCCGCCCCGAGGGCGAATCCCTGAGCGCGCACGGCCGCCCCAAGGACAAATCGTTCGAGCGCCAGCGATACAAGGTGCTCCGTTGAGCGCGCGCCTGTACTCTCGCATCACCGGAACCGGCGGCGCCCTTCCGGGGCGCGCGGTCGACAACGCGGAACTGGCGCGGCAGCTCGCCGCGCGCGGCGTCGAAACGTCCGACGAGTGGATCGTTGCCCGAACGGGCATTCGCCAGCGTTACCTCGCCGACGCGCAGACGAACACAACTGACATCGGCGTGCGCGCCGCCCGCGCCGCGCTTGAAGCGGCCGGCGTTGAGCCGACGGCGCTCGACCTCATCGTGCTGGCCACGTCGACGCCCGACCAGATCTTTCCCAGCACCGCCTGCCTGGTGCAGGACGCGCTCGGCGCCCGCGGCGCGGCGGCATTCGACGTGCAGGCGGTATGCAGCGGCTTCGTATACGGGCTGGCGGTGGCCGACGCGATGATCCGCACCGGCGTTTACCGTCGCGCCCTGGTCATCGGCGCTGAACTGTTCTCGCGCATCCTCGACTGGAACGACCGGTCGACCTGTGTCCTGTTCGGCGACGGCGCCGGCGCCGTGGTCGTCGAGGCGTCGGAGGCGCCGGGAATCTTGGCGGCGCGATTGCGCGCCGACGGCTCGCAGGCGCGCATCCTGTGCACCGCCGGGCGGGTGTCGCAGGGGGCGGTGCAGGGCGATCCGTTCCTGCGCATGGACGGGCAGGCGGTGTTCAAGCTCGCGGTCAACGTGCTCGATGCTTCGGCGCGCGAGGTCCTCGCGGGCGCGGGCCTCGGCGTCGAAGCGGTCGACTGGGTGATTCCGCACCAGGCCAACGTCCGCATCCTCAGCGCCACCGCCCGGCGTCTCGGTCTGCCGGAGGAGCGGGTGATCGTTACCGTCGACCGGCACGGCAATACGTCGGCGGCCTCGATCCCGCTGGCGCTCGATGTGGCGGTGCGCGACGGCCGCATCCGCTCCGGTCAGCACGTGATGCTGCAGGGCGTCGGTGGCGGCTTTACCTGGGGTTCGGTGCTGCTTCGCTGGTGAGGCGCAGGGACGATTTGACGATGAAGCTCGCTTTCGTGTTTCCCGGGCAGGGATCGCAGTCGGTCGGCATGCTCGACTCGTTCGCCGGCGATGCGGTCGTGCAGGGCGTGCTCGAGGTCGCGCGCGCTGCGCTTGGCGAGGATCTTGCGCGACTGATCGCCGAGGGGCCGGCCGAGCAGCTGGCGCTGACGGTCAACACGCAGCCGGCGATGCTGGCGGCGGCGGTGGCCATCTACCGCTCGTGGCTCGCCGCCGGCGGTCCGGTGCCGTCGATGATGGCCGGGCACAGCCTCGGCGAGTACAGCGCGCTCGCCGCCGCCGACGCCATCTCCCTGGAGGCCGCGCTGCGGCTGGTGCGCTTCCGCGCCCAGGCGATGCAGGAGGCGGTGCCCGCCGGCACCGGTTCGATGGCGGCGATCCTCGGTCTCGACGACGATGCGGTGGCGCGGGCCTGCGCCGAGGCGGCGCAGGGCGAGGTCGTCGAGGCGGTGAACTTCAACGCTCCGGCCCAGGTGGTGATCGCCGGCCACGCGGCGGCGGTGGCGCGGGCCTGCGAGGCAGCCAGGCGGCTCGGTGCCAAGCGGGCGGTGCCGCTCGCCGTCTCGGCGCCGTTTCACTCGTCGCTGCTGGCAGGCGCCGCGGCGCGGCTGCGCCAACGGCTCGGCGATGAAGCGATCGATCCGCCGCGGGTGGCCGTCATCAACAATGTCGATGTCGCGGTCGAAACCGAGCCGGATCGCATCCGCGACGCGCTTGCCCGCCAGGCCGCGGCGCCCGTGCGCTGGGCCGACATCATCCGCACCATGGCGGTCCGGGGCGTCACCCATGTCGTCGAGTGCGGTCCGGGCCGGGTGCTCGCGGGACTGACAAAGCGCATCGTTCCCGACCTCGAAAGCCTGTCGATCAGCAGTCCCGAGACGATCGCCGAGGCGATCGAACGGTTGAGGCAGTGACGATGGACGCCAGCCGTGTGTTCGCCCGCGACGCGCTTGCCGGAGAGGTGGCGCTCGTCACCGGCGCCTCGCGTGGCATCGGCGCCGCCATCGCGTCGGCGCTGGCCGGCGCCGGAGCGACGGTGATCGGCACCGCGACCTCGGAGGCCGGCGCGGCGGCGATCGGCCAGCGCCTCGCCGCCTGCCGCGGGGTGGCGCTCGATGTCACCGATGCCGCGCGCTGCGAGTCGCTGATCGAGGACATCGGCGCCGCATACGGCAGGCTGTCGATCCTCGTCAACAACGCCGGAATCACCCGCGACGCGCTGGCGATGCGGATGAAGGATGCCGACTGGGATGCCGTGCTGGCGACCAACCTGTCGGCCGTGTTCCGGCTGTCGCGGGCGGTGCTGCGCGGGATGATGAAGGCGCGCCATGGCCGCATCATCAACATCACCTCCGTGGTCGGCGCCAGCGGCAACGCCGGGCAGGCCAACTACGCCGCCGCCAAGGCAGGGGTGGCCGGCATGAGCCGGGCGCTGGCGCGGGAGATCGGCAGCCGCGGCGTCACGGTGAACTGCGTCGCTCCCGGCTTCATCGACACCGACATGACGCGCTCGCTCGGCGAGGCGCAGACGCAGGCGCTGCTTGGACAGATCCCGCTCGGCCGGCTGGGATCGGCCGACGAGGTCGCCGCCGCGGTGGTTTTCCTCGCCTCCGCCGCCGGCGCGTACGTGAACGGCACGACCCTGCACGTCAACGGCGGCATGTACATGGTCTAGTGTTCCGACCCACAAGTTTCGAAGCAACAATGGCGAGAATCGCCGCCAT
>CAYLZU010000196.1:0-6249 GCA_964388005.1 uncultured Burkholderiaceae bacterium | reverse complement strand
CGAGGCTGTCGACTTGCATCGGTCTTCCTGCGATCAACTCAGCGCTTCTTCGGCGATGTCGACGGCCGTCGACGCCGGGCTTTCAGTCATGGTCCGATCTTCCGAGGGCGACCGAGCGCCGGTGCGGTCGCGGCCGGCGGGCGAGCGTCACGCCAGCGCCCGGCCGATGATCATTCGCTGGATGTCGCTGGTGCCTTCGTAGATCTGGCACACGCGGACGTCGCGATAGATGCGCTCGACCGGAAAATCGGTCACATAACCGTAGCCGCCGTGGATCTGGATCGCATCCGAACAGACCCGTTCGGCCATCTCGGAGGCGAAGAGCTTGGCCATCGCCGCTTCCTTCAGGCAGGGCTGGCCGGCATCGCGCAGGGCCGCGGCGTGCAGCACCAGCTGGCGCGCCGCCTCGATCTGCGTGGCCATGTCGGCGAGACGGAAGTTCACCGCCTGGTGATTGAAGATCGGCGTGCCGAAGCTCGCCCGCTCCTTGGCGTATTTCAGCGCCGCCTCGAAGGCGGCCCGCGCCATGCCGACCGACTGCGCGGCGATGCCGATGCGGCCGCCGTCGAGCGCCGACAGCGCGATGCGGTAGCCCTCGCCTTCGTCGCCGATGCGGTTGGCGGCCGGCACGCGGCAGTTGTCGAACACGATCTGCGCCGTGTCCGACGAATGTTGGCCCATCTTCTCCTCGATGCGCGCCACCACGTAGCCGGGCGTGTTGGTGGGCACCACGAACATGCTCATGCCGCGCTTGCCGGCGTCGCGGTCGGTGACCGCGATCACCATCGCGTAGTCGGCGTGCTTGCCGCTGGTGATGAACTGCTTGACGCCGTTCAGCACGTAGTGGTCGCCGTCGCGTGCTGCGCTGGTGCGCAGCGCGGCGGCATTGCTGCCGACGTGCGGCTCGGTCAGGCAGAAGGCGCCGAGCGCCTTGCCGGAAGCGAGCGGCACCAGGAAGCGCCGCTTCTGCTCCTCGCTCGCGAAGCCCATCAGGATCGCGCACACCGGGCAGTTGTTGACGCTGATGATGGTGGACACGCCGCCGTCGCCGGCGGCGATCTCCTCGAGCGCCACCGCCAGCGCCGTGTAATCCATGCCGGCGCCCCCGTATTCCTGCGGCACGGCGATGCCGAAGGTGCCCATCGCCGCCAGCTCGGCCAGCGCGTCCTTGGGGAAGGTGTGCTCGCGGTCCCACTGCGCCGCGTTCGGCGCCAGCCGCGCGGCGGCGAACTCGCGCAGCGCCTCGCGCAGCAGCCGGTGTTCTTCGTTCAGCATCCGTCAGCCCCTCTCGGCCCGCGCCCGCGCCTCGCGGGTGCGGATCGCGTATCCGGTGATCGCCGCCGCGGCGAGGCAGCCGAGGAGGAGCTGGCCGCCGACCAGCACACCGGAGACCATCAACGTGTGCCGGAAGCACTCTCCGAACAGGGCCGGAATGCACCAGACCCAGGTCGACAGCGCGGCGAAGCCGATCCAGGTCAGCACCGCTACCAGCAGCCCGCGCGAAAGCAGCTGGCTGATGCTGCGGGTCCGTTCGCCGGCGCGGCGATAGATGATGATCGCGAACAGCATCGCCAGCAGCGCAGGGGTGGCGACCAGGATCAGCATGTCGATGCCTGCTTCTTCCGCGAGTCGTGACAGCACGCCGTGCATCGTCACGACCGCCAGCGCCGCGAAACCGCCGTGCAGCAGGGCCGCAAGGGTCGGGATCGACAGTTCGCGCCTCATGCCGCTCCGTTCGCGCTCATGCGTCGCTGACTCCGCCCTGGCGAGGGTCGCTCCGCACTGCGGTTACCTCGATCTCCAGCTTCATGCGCGGATCGATGAGGCCGCAGACGATCGCGGTGGCCGCCGGGCGTGCGCGCGCGAAGTAGGACCCGAACACCGGCGCCAGCTGCTCGAACAGCCGAACGTCGGTCAGGTAGTAGCGAACCCGGACTACGTCGTCGAGCGTGCAGCCGGCCTCGGCCAGGGCGGCGCCGATGTTGCGGAAGCACTGATGGCACTGGGCGAGCGGGTCGTCGTCGATGCGCATCGCCGCGTAGTCGAAGCCGGTGGTCCCCGCCACGTAGACCGTGTTGCCCTCGACGATAGCGCGGCTGTAGCCGGCGACCGCCTCGAACGATGAACCCGAGCTGATCCGCTGTCTGGCCACCGCGCCTCCCCTACCAGTCGATTCGTGCGCCCGTGAAATCGAAGAAACCGCCGTTGGCGGAACGGTCCGCCGCGGCGAGCACGCGCCGCATCCCGGCGACGCTGTCGGCAACATCAACGTCGGCGGCTGCGCCGCCCATGTCGGTGCGCACCCAGCCTGGATGCACCGCGAGGCAGACGATACCGCGCGTCCCGAGTTCGATGCTCGCTGCTTTCATGACGCCATTCAGCGCCGCCTTGCTCGCCCGGTACAGCCATCCGGCCGCCGAGCCCATCAGGCTCACCGACCCCATGCGGCTGGACAGCGCCGCGATCGTGCCGCTCGCGGCAGCCACCGGCGGCGCCAACGCCGGGATCAGATGCATTGCCGCCAGCACGTTGGTGTGCATGACGAGATCGAAGTCGGCGGTGGCGGGGGCATCGAGGCCGTTAGTGCGCGGCCCGTAGACACCGGCATTGATGATCGCCAGATCGATGGCTTCGCCGGCCACTTGGTTTCCGAAGGCGGCGATCGCTACCGTGTCGAGCACGTCGAGCGGCAACGCCGTTGCGCCGAGCGCGCGCAGTCGCTCGCCGCCGTCTGTCGAACGATGGGTGGCTAGCACGCGCCAACCGGCGGCGGCGTACTGACGGGCGAACTCCAGGCCGATGCCGCGGCCGGCGCCGACGATCAGGACGGTCGTCACGATAGGATGCTACGGCACCGCCAGCCTGCGAGGCCGTGACTGGATCTCCTGAGCCCCGATCCGGCGGCTGCGGTGCTCGCCGCACTTCTGCGTGAGGCTTCCCTGCTCGGCCAGCGATCCTTGGGTCGCTCGAGAGGGCTTTTCGCTCGCCTCGGCGGGCGTGCCCCGAGCGCGCGGCCGCGGCAGGAGATCGGCGATGACAGGTGGCGACTGACGAACATTCGGCGCCCCTGACTCGACCGGCCTGCCCGCGCCCCCGACGACGGCCGGCGTGAACGGCATTGGCCGTTCGCCGGCGGCTGGCGCGAAGCCGGCACCGCGCAGGCTGAACGCGTTGCCGGGGACCATCTGGGCACGATCGGATGGGCGAAGCCGCTTCGCGGCGCGCCCGGCCGATTGCGGGCAGATCGCAGCGGCCGCCCAGGCGTCAAGCGTCCCGGCGGCGCCGGCGACCCGCATCAGTCGCTCAGAGCATCTCGACGGCCATCGCCGTGGCCTCGCCGCCGCCGATGCACAGCGCCGCCACGCCGCGCTTGCCGCCGGTCTTCTTCAGCGCCCCGAGCAGGGTGACGACGATGCGGGCGCCGGAGGCGCCGATCGGATGGCCGAGCGCGCAGGCGCCGCCGTGGATGTTGACCTTCTCGTGCGGCAGCTTGTACTCGGCCATCGCCGCCATCGTCACCGCGGCGAAGGCTTCGTTGACCTCCCACAGGTCGACCATCTCCGCCTTCCAGCCGGTCTTCTCCAGCACCTTGGCGATGGCGCCGACCGGGGCGGTGGTGAACCACTCGGGCGCGTGGGCGTGCACGGCATGCGCCACGATCCGCGCCACCGGCTTGCAGCCCAGCCTGGCGGCGGTTGACTCGCGCATCAGCACCAGCGCCGCCGCGCCGTCGGAGATCGAGGAGGCGTTGGCGGCGGTGATCGTGCCGTCCTTCTTGAACGCCGGCTTCAGCCCCGGGATCTTGTCGAGCTTGGCCTTGAACGGCTGCTCGTCCTTGTCGATCTTCGTCTCGCCGCCCTTGCCGGCGATCATGACCGGGGCGATTTCCCAGGCGAAGCTGCCGTCGGTATTGGCCTTCAGTGAACGCTCGGTGGAGGCGATGGCGAACTTGTCCTGGGCCTCGCGGGTGAAGGCGTACTTGGCGACGCACTGCTCGGCGAACACGCCCATCGCCTTGCCGCGCTCGTAGGCGTCTTCCAGGCCGTCGAGTGCCATGTGGTCGAACATGGTGACGGCGCCATAGCGGTAGCCCTTGCGGGCGTTGACCAGCAGATGCGGCGCGTTGGTCATGCTCTCCATGCCGCCGGCGACCAGCACGTTGGCGCTGCCCGCGACCAGCATGTCGTGCGCGAACATCATCGTGCGCATGCCGGAGCCGCACATCTTGCTGAGCGTTACCGCGCCGGCCGACTGCGGCAGCCCGGCGGCCAGCGTCGCCTGCCGCGCCGGCGCCTGGCCCTGGCCGGCCATCAGGCAGTTGCCCATGAACACTTCATCGACGGCGTCGCCCTTGACGCCGGCGCGCTCGACCGCGGCCTTGATGGCTACGGCGCCGAGCTGCCAGGCCTGCAGGGACGAAAAGTCGCCGAGCATGCCGCCGATCGGGGTGCGGGCTGCGGAGACGATGACGATGGGGTCTGACATGGCGAATCCTCCTGGGGTACGTTGGGTTGCTCAGCGGGGCGGCCTGTCGGCGCTTCGGCAGCGAGGGGTTCCTGCACCTCGCTTCCGGCTTGCGCGAGCCCGGACCGCTTGCTGCCGTTGTCCGGGTCCTGGCCAGTGTCGAACGAGTCCGCGGCCAGCCGTCACGCCCGCCGCGTCATTATCCGCCGTTGCGGTGACGGCTCGTCGAGGCCGGCCGGGAAAACCTTGACCGGGGTCATCCCGCGTTCGGGCAGTCAGGCCGGCGTGGTCCCGAATCGCCGCTCGAAACGCCGCTCCTGCGGATACGGGAAAACGTCCTCGAGGTGCCCGCGCTGGATCCGCTCCTTGCGCCCCTGCCAGAACTCGGGCGTGAACAGATCGGCGTGGTACTTCAGCAGCGCCGCGCGGATGCGCGGGTCGCCGAGCAGGAACGGCACCCAGTTTTCCGGGAACACGTCGCCTTTCTCGACCCGGTACCACGGCTCGCCGGACAGTTCCGACTCCTCGTCCGGCGCCGGCGGGATACGGCGGAAGTTGCACTCGGTCATGTACTCGATCTCGTCGTAGTCGTAGAACACGATGCGGCCGAGCCTCGTGACGCCGAAGTTCTTGTACAGCATGTCGCCCGGGAAGATGTTGGCCGCCGCCAGGTCCTTGATCGCCTGGCCGTAGTCCCGGATCACCGCGTCGAGCTCGGCGTCGGTGGCGTGCTGCAGGTAGATGTTCAGCGGCGTCATCCGCCGCTCGATGTAGACGTGCTTCAGCACCACCGTCTTCGCGTCGAGTTCGAGCTGGCTCGGACACATCTGCATCAGCTCGCGCAGCAGGTCGGGATGGAAGCGGGCCCGCGGCAGCGCCACGTGCGAGTACTCCCAGGTGTCGGCCATGCGGCCGACACGGTCGTGCAGCTTGACCAGCTGGTACTTGGCCTTGATCTGCTCGCGATCCGTCTCCTTCGGGTATGGGATCACGTCCTTGATCATCTTGAACACGTAGGGGTAGGACGGCAGCGTGAACACCGACATCACCAGGCCCTTGATGCCGGGCGCGATCACGAAGCGGTCGGTCGAGTGCCGCAGGTGGTGCAGGAAGTCGCGGTAGAAGAGCGTCTTGCCCTGCTTGTGCAGCCCCACCATCGTGTACAGCTCCGACGGCGGCTTGTGCGGCAGCAGCGTGCGCAGGAAGTCGATGTAGGCGCTCGGCGCCTCCATGTCGACCAGGAAGTAGGCGCGGGTGAACGAGAACAGGGTCGCCAGCAGGTCGGTCGAGAAGATGACGGTGTCGATGTAGACGCGGCCGCGCTCGTCGCGCAGCAGCGGCACCGCGATCGGCGTCAGCCGGGTGCCGTTGATCAGCCGGCCGACGATGTAGGCGCCCTTGTTGCGGAAGAACAGGTTGGAGAGCATCTGGATCTGGCAGTCGGGCTCGGCGTGCCAGGGCCGCGCGAACGCCTCGCGCTGGCGATGGGCGTCGCAGACGGCGCGGATGACGCGGCGGATGTCGCGCTCGACGTCGACGAAGGCGCAGGCCAGTCCGAAGTCGATGATGATCCTTCGCAGCGTCGCCCTCAGGCTGGTCTTGCCCTCGCCGGCGCCGGGGTAGTAGCTGCGGTAGCTGGGCGGATCCGAGTCCATGTAATCGGTGGCCACGCCCGGCCGAACGAACAGGAAGGCGTTGCGGAAGTAGTCGCGCGCCAGCAGCTTGGTGCAGACCGAGTTGAAGAAGGTCTCGGCGCACTCGGGCTGGCGGTGCTCGGCCAGCAGC
>CAYLZU010000195.1:0-6290 GCA_964388005.1 uncultured Burkholderiaceae bacterium | reverse complement strand
CATCCTGAACGGCGACATGCGGCTGAACGTCCGCCTGATCGGCGTCCTGTTCGGCCTGCTGATGCTGTCGATGTTCGGCCGCTTCATGATGGAGATCGGGCGCGGCAGCCGCGACAGCAAGGGCGGGGTGGCGGTGCTGGTCGTCGCTGGCCTGGCGCTGTGGATCCTCGGCTGGATCGGCGTGTTCTTCGGCCGCCTGATCAAGGCGGCGGTGTCGCGGCAGCGCGAGTTCCTCGCCGACGCCAGCAGCGTGCAGTTCACCCGCAACGCCGACGGCATCGGCGGCGCGCTGCGCAAGATCGGCGGCCTGACGCAGGCGCGCCAGCCCGGAAGCGTGATCGAGCATCCGAACGCCGAGACGCTGTCGCACCTGTTTCTCGGCGCCGCAAGGCCGAGCTTCGTCAGCGGCCTGTTCGCCACCCATCCGCCACTGAGCGCCCGCATCAAGCGCATCTACGGCCGGGACTTACCGATGCTGCCGGCCAACGAACTGCCGCTGGCGGAGGCGCTCGGTGCGGCGTCGGCGACGGCCACGGAGGAGGCGATTCCGTATCCCGGCGCCGCCGAGGCGGCGGCGAGCCCGTTGTCGGCGCTGATCGCCGAGCCCGCGCGCGGACTGCAGGTCACCGAGGCCATCGGCACCGCCGGCGTCGATGGCCCCTCGACGGCACAGGCGGCGCACGCGGCACCCGCCGAGCCGCTGCTGGAGGCGGCGCTGATCGACAGTTCGAAGGTCCAGCTGGTGGTGCTGGCGCTGCTGATCGAGAAAGGCAAGCCGTTCTCCGGCCAGCAGAGGCAGCTGGTGGCCGAGGCGTTCGGAACCGAGGCGGCGCAGCGCGTCGATGAACTGCACGATGCCGTGCAGCTGCTGCCGCCGGGACTGCGGCTGCCGCTGCTCGACCGGGCCGAGCCGACGCTGCTGAAACTGCCGTTGGCGGCGCGCGAGCGGCTGCTGCTGCTCGTGCACGGCCTGATCCGCGCCGACGGCCGGGTGACGCTGCACGAGTTCCTGCTGTTCACGGTGCTCAGGCGCCGCATCGGCCGCGATGCGCACCGGCCGGTGCCGGTGCGCTACGCCGGTCTTCAGCCGCTCGCCGCCGAGGTGGCGCAGGTGCTGTCGCTGCTGGCCAGTGTGCGGCTGCCGGAGGCGGCCGAGCGGGCGTACAACGCCGGCGTGCTGCTGCTCGAAGGCATCGAGCCGCCGCGCGTGCCAGCCGAGTCGATCGAACTGGACGCGGTGTCGCGCGCGCTCGACCGCCTGAACCAGCTGGCGCCGCTCGCCAAGCCGCGGCTGATCAAGGCCTGCTCGGCCGTGGCCTTCTTCGACGGGCAGACGAACTGGAAGGCGGCGAGCTGCCTGCGCACGATCTGCGCCGCGCTCGACTCGCCGTTGCCGCCGCAACTGCTCGCGGCCGCAGCGCACGGCTGACGCGCACCGGCAGGAAGCGCCGCCGGCCGGCGGCCTGCTTCAGCGCTGCGGAGGCATCGCCGCCGGAAATCGCCGCCAGGTGCGCCAATGCCTCGCGCGACGGCAGCAGCTCCGCGCGCATGCGGCGAGCGCGAGCAGTGCGAGCGCGCCACGGCGTCGGCGGTGGGCTGTGCCGTCGTGCACATACAACTTCTTCGGGCTGACGCCTCCGCCGGCGCCGTCCGGGGAAGTGCCGCAGCCGGCCAGGCCTCGTGCGGCGACAGGCTGCCGGCTGACGGCCACGGCAGGCCGCACCGGCTTCGGGCAGGTCAAAGAGTCAGTGCCACCCGGTTGAGGACAGCGGTGGGAGGACAGCAGTCGCCGGCCTACTACCAGGGAATGCCGCCCTTCAGCGTCGCTGCAGCCGGCGCACGATCACGCCGACAGCAAGCGGTGCCACGGCCCACAGCAGGGCGAAGGCCGCCGACAGCGCCGGCGTTGCACTGCCGCGATCGAAGACGAAGTACAGCATCGCCAGCCCGGCGGTGATGGCAGCGGCCGCGGCCACGCCGCCGCGCCGATTCAGAAGCCACGGATAGAAAAAGATGCCGAAGCCCACCAGGATCGCCACCGTGAGGCTGCCGGCGAGCCAGTTGGGCACGTCCGGCATGGGCTTCAGGCGAAGCCGGCGGCGTGCGCCTGCCGGTCGGCATGGTACGAACTGCGCACCAGCGGCCCGACGGCGGCGTGGGTGAAACCCATCGCCTGCGCCTCGCGCTCGAACATCGCGAAGGTGTCCGGGTGTACCCAGCGCCGCACCGGCAGGTGGTGGTTGCTCGGCGCCAGGTACTGGCCGATGGTGAGCATGTCGACCTGGTGCGCCCGCAGGTCGCGCATCACCGCGACGATCTCCTCGTCGGTCTCGCCCAGCCCCACCATCAGGCCGCTCTTGGTCGGCACGCCGGGAACGCGCTGCTTGAAGTCGCGCAGCAGCGACAGCGAGTGCGCGTAGTCCGAGCCCGGCCGCGACTCGCGATACAGGCGCGGCACTGTCTCCAGGTTGTGGTTCATCACGTCCGGCGGCGCCGCTTCCAGGATGGCGAGCGCGCGTTCGAGCCGGCCGCGGAAATCCGGCACCAGGATCTCGATCCTCGTCGCCGGCGAAGCCGCGCGCACGGCGCGGATGCAGTCGACGAAGTGCTGCGCGCCGCCGTCCTTCAGGTCGTCGCGGTCGACCGAGGTGATGACGACGTAGGCGAGCTTCAGCGCGGCGATCGTCTTCGCCAGATTGAGCGGCTCGTCGGCGTCGAGCGGGTCGGGGCGGCCGTGGCCGACATCGCAGAACGGGCAGCGGCGCGTGCACTTGTCGCCCATGATCATGAAGGTCGCCGTGCCCTTGCCGAAGCACTCGCCGATGTTGGGGCAACTGGCTTCCTCGCACACCGTGTGCAGGCGGTGGCTGCGCAGGATGTCCTTGATCTCGTAGAAGCGCGTGGAAGGCGACCCCGCGCGGACACGGATCCACTCCGGCTTGCGCGCCGGCGCGGCAGCGGCGACGAAGGTCAGCGGGAACTTCTTCGCCACCGGCGCCGTCTTCGCCTCGCCCTTCTTCTTGGCGAAGGGATCCTTGGGCGGCGCCTGGGGTGGGGTGTCGTGGCTCATCGGGTGAAGTGCCGCGCCAGCCGCTCCGTCAAGACGTCGGCGGCGGCGCGCCAGGTGGTGGAAACGCCGAGTGTAGTCAGGTCGATTGTCGGCAGCCCCGCGTAGCCGCAGGGGTTGATGCGCGCGAACGGCTCCAGATCCATGGCCACGTTCAGCGCCACCCCGTGATAGCTGCGGCCGCGGCTCACCTTCACGCCGAGGGCGGCGATCTTGGCGTGGCCGGCGAGGCTGCCTTCGGCGGCCGAGGAGTCGTCGCGCACGTAGACGCCGGGGGCGCCGCGCACGCGGCTGCCGGCGATGCCGAACTCGCCGAGCGTCTGGATCACCGACTGCTCGATGCGGAAGACCAGTTCCTTGACGAAGATGCCCAGGCGGTGCAGGTCGATCAGCGTGTAGACCACCACCTGCCCGGGGCCGTGATAGGTAACCTGGCCGCCGCGGTCGGTCGCCACCACCGGAATGTAGCCGGGGTCGAGCAGGTGCTCGCGCCGCCCCGCCTGGCCGAGGGTGAACACGGGAGGGTGCTCGACCAGCCACAGCTCGTCGGGCGTGCCGGCGTCGCGCCGGGCGGTGAACTCGCGCATCGCATGCCAGGTCGGCAGGTAGTCAGCGAGGCCGAGGTCGCGGACGATCGGTCCCACCTTCAACGCCCCGCCGATTCCCCGGCGAAGTGGCGCGCATCCATCTGGCCCCGCCAACCGGGCTCGATCACCAGATCGCAGATCACGCGCACGCCGTCGCGCCCTTCGAGCATCAGCTCTCCGGCGCGGGCCAGGCCAGGCGATGCCGCGTACATCTCGCTCAGCCTGGCGAAGAGTTGCTGCTTGTAGCGCGTGTCGTCGTTGCCGGCCAGATGCAGGCCCTTGGTCTCCATCACGACCACGCAGTCATGGCCATCCCGCACCACCTTGGCGAAGACGAAGTCCGGGTACACCTTGTCGCGCCGCCAGCCCTGCAATCCGTACTGCGAGCGGGCGACGTTGCGGTGCCACCAGCGCAGCGCCGACTGCGAGTCCAGGTAGCACGCGAACTCGCCTTCGAGCCCGTTGAAGTCGGCCTCGTAGACCGGTTCCAGCAGGCTCTTCTGCACCGCCCGGCCGTCGCACGAGAGCAGGCGCGGCTGCTCCGCGCCCGCGTCGACCACCTCGGTCGGCAGTTCATAGTCGAGCACCGAGGCCAGCAGCGAGAACCGGATCTCGCCGGTCCGCACGCGTGCGAGGAACGCCGCTTCCGCCAGCCGGTCCCGCTCGGTCGCCGCGCCCTGTCGCAGCGCCTCGATCAGCGAAGCGGTCGAGGCGGCGATCTGGCTTTCTGCAAAGCCGCGCGCGAACTGCCGCGCCAGCACCTGCTCCAGCCACGGCCACAGCAGCCAGGGGTTGGGCACGATGTCCAGCAGCGACCGCACGATGCGCGCACGGTCGAGTCGCTGCGCCTGCGCGGCCGGCACGGGCACGCCATCGGGCGCGTCGTCGTCCTTGCGCTCCAGCAGCGACAGATCCACCCGCAGCAGGCGTTCGCCCGCGCCTGCCGCGCCGGGCGCCCACTCAGCGAGCAGCGCCTCCGGGTTCAGTGCCCGCCAGTCGATCGCGCCCAGCACGTCGCTGTCGTAGGCCAGTTCGCGCCGGCCGTGGCCGTCGTCGATGGTGACCCGCGGCAGGAAGACGCGCAGTTCGCGGAATGCCGCGCGCCGGGTGCGCGTACGCGGCTTGACCTCGGCGCCGTCCCCGCTCACGCGCACGCCGGCCAGCAGGTCGCCCATCCCTTCCTGTTCGAGCGATGCCTTGATCGCCTTGACCACCTCGCCGGTGCGCGCGTCGTTGCAGAACACGTAACTTTCGTTGAGCGCCGCCGAAGTGGTCTTCAGGGTTTCCGGCTGGCGCAGGATGCGACCGACCAGTTGCGTCAGCGCCGCCGGCTGCCGCCCGGCCGCCAGCGCGCACAGCACATAGGCGAACGGGCAATCCCAGCCCTCCTGCAACGCCTGCTTGGTGATGATGGTGCGCACCTTGTTGGCGGGCGACAGCAGGTCCTGGTTCTCGGGCTGCTTCAGTTCGTCCTTCTCGGAGGTCTTCTCGGCGATCTCGTCGTCCTGCAAACCCAGTTGCAGCAGGTGCTCGCGCGCATCGGCGGCATGGATGAAACCCAAATCGCGCTGTTCCTTGCCGGTGCGCTCCACCTGCACCAGCAGGATCGGCCGGATGTAGCGCAGCGTCTCGGCGTTCAGGCGCTGCGCCTCGGCATCCAGCGCGCGCAGCCTGTCCACCGCCGCGGTGAGGCAGCTCTTCCAGTCCGGCCAGGGGCGGACGTCGACATTGATCGGCAGCTTGATCATCTCGGCGTCGTCGAGATCGGTGCCGCGCACGTCGACGAGGATGTTGGCGCCCTGGCTCCGCTCGCCCTTCTTCGGGTCCGCCACCCGCGGGGTGGCCGACAGCTCCAGCACCAGCGAAGGATTGAAGCCGTCGATCGTCGCCAGCGCCGTCGGCGTGTAGCTGTGATGGCCCTCGTCGATCACCACCATCGGCCGCACCAGCCGCAGCACGTTGCCGAGCGAATCCTTGATCACCGAGCCGCGGGTGGCGCGCGCGGTTTCCTGCGCCACGCCGTAGGGCGCGTAGACGTCGAGGTTGGGCACCGCCTGCACCTGGCGCCAGTGACCGTCGATGTCGTCCTCGCGCGGAAAGAAGCCGTGCACGTCGCCGCGATCGCGGAACAGCCGCAGCGTCTCCTTGGACTGGCGCGCCGCCGATTGCAGCATCAGCAGCAGCACCACCAGGTGCGAGTCCACGTCAGCGCGGCTGATCGGCGACGTCTTTTCCAGCAGCTTCACGCGGCCGGCCCCGGCGGTCAGCAGCATCTGCCGGTACGGATGGTCGCGGTCGGCGAGCGCCTTGCGCGTCTGGCGGTAGATCGCCTCGTTCGGCACCACCCACAGCACCAGCCCGGTGCTGCGGCGGTAGTAGCTGGCAAAGGTATGCGCCACCGCCGCGGCGGCGAGCAGGGTCTTGCCGCCGCCGGTGGGCACCTTGAAGCAGACGTTGGGGATCGGCCGCCGCCGCGCGCCCTCCGCCGTCCAGCGAGACGAATAGCCGTGCCTGATGGCCAGCAGCGGCAGCGCGCCTTCGCTGCGCAGCTTGTCCCACACCTTGCGCGGCGCATCGCGCAGGGCGTCGAGCGCCGTGTCGTCGAGATCTTCCATCGCCGCCAGGTGCGCCGCGTT
>CAYLZU010000194.1:701-6314 GCA_964388005.1 uncultured Burkholderiaceae bacterium | reverse complement strand
CCTGACAAGCAGCGATGAGCCGGACGCAGACCCCCTGGAGACCCTGGATGCGAACGGCGACGCCCGTGCCGAGAGCGCCGAGACCACCTATCAGCGCGAACAGGTCGTCGCCATCATCGAGGAGGAGGTGGCCCGGCTGCCAGCCCGTCAACGGGAGGCTTTCCTGCTCCGTTACTGGGAGGACCTCGACACGGCCGAGACGGCCGCGGCGATGGGTTGCTCCGAGGGCAGCGTCAAGACCCACTGCTCGCGTGCCACGCACGCGCTGGCGAAGGCGCTGAAGGAGCGCGGTATCACGCTATGAACCAGGATGAATTCGCTTTTCGCGTCCGCCAGGCGCTGAACGAAGGCGCGGAGCGGCTCGACTACAAGACCGTGCTGCGGCTGGAGAAGGCGCGGGCTGCGGCACTGGATCGGCAACGCCGCGCCGGTCCGGCGACCGTGCGCCTGCCCGCGCTCCAGCTGGCGGCGGCGACGGCGGGCGGCCCATCGGCCGAATCCGGCCGGGGTTCGGCATGGCTGGGGGCCGCCTGGGCCGTGCCGGTGCTGGCGCTCGTGATCGGCTTCATCGCCATCAGCAGCTGGCAGAAGGACCGCGAGATCGCCCATCTTGCGGCGCTCGACTTTGCCGTGCTGCTCGACGACGGGCCGCTGGAAACCTACGCCGACCGCGGCTTCGGTGTCCTGCTGCAGGCCGAGCGGCCGACGAACCGCTGATGTCGAGACCGACCGTGGCTGATCCGGCGCGCCCGGACTGGAGCCGGCGCCGCCGCGAGGTGCTGGCGCTGTCGGCCGCGACGGCGACGCTGATGCTCGGTCGCGGCGCCCTCGCCCAGTCGCCGGCGGGCGGCGGGCCGAGCTGGAATCAGCTGTCGCCACAGCAGCGCGAAGCCCTGGCGCCGCTCGCCGGGCAATGGTCGACGATTCCCGCCGACAGCAAGCGCAAGTGGATCGAGATCGCCGACAAGTACCCGCAACTGTCGCCCGAGGGCAAGGCGCGCATGCAGGCGCGGATGGCCGAGTTCGCCCGGCTGACGCCGGAGCAGCGCCGCACCGCGCGGGAGAACTTCCAGCGCGCCTATGAACTGCCGCTCGAAAGCCGCGAGTCCGCCGTGCAGCAGTACCAGGCGCTGCCGCCGGAGGCGAAGAAGGAACTCGGCGAGCGCGGCCAGCGCAAGGAAGCGGGCAAGCCGGCGGCGGCGAAGTGACGCCGGCGGGCCGGGCGGGCACCGGGCCGGCGGGCATCCGCGGCGGCTTTCGTCTCGCAGCAATCGGCGCCGCGCGCCATGCCACCGCTGCCTGACGTGCCAAAGCCGGTCCGGCGGCAGCCGACCATCGGCGACGGCCGCACTCCCGCCGCCGCGGCGGGATCGCCGCCGGGATTCCTGCTGCGGCTGGCGGCGATGACCTACGAGGCGGTGCTCCTCTTCGGCCTCGTCTTCGTCGTCAGCTTTCCTCTGCTGGCGCTCACCGGCTGGACCTACCCGCTCGCGCCCGGACAGCGCTGGCTGTTGCAGGCAGTGCTGTTCATCGCCGTCGGCGTCTACTTCGTCCACTGCTGGACGCGCAGCGGACAGACCCTGGCGATGAAGTCCTGGCGGCTGCGCGTCGTCGACGGCAACGGCCGGCTGCTCTCCGCCGGCCGCGCCGCCATGCGCTACCTGCTCGCGTGGAGCCTGTTCGCGCCCGGACTCGTCTTTGCCGCGCTGGCCGGCGCCGGGATCGCCGCCGATCTGCTGGCGCTGGTCGCCGGCCTCGTGGCGATGATGGCGCTCGCCAGGATGGATCCCCGAGGCCAGCTGCTGCACGACCGGCTGCTCGGCTCGCGGGTCATCCGCGACTGAGCAGCTCCGGACGTTCCAGCTCCTCGGTCCGCCCCGCGAACAGGGCCTGCATCAACGTCGTTTCGCGGCGGCGGACGGTGTCGAGGAACTCGGCCGCCGCTCCCATGGCGACGAAGGCGTCGAAGCCGTTCTGCAGGAAGTTGTGCAGATGGCCAAAGCCGGCCGCGGTCGCCGGCCCGCGCATCATGTGCAGCATGCCGGCGAGCAGCGGGAAACGGGCCAGCTTCTCGAGGGTGCGGCCGATCCTGTCGACGGTGTCGATCTGGAGCTGCCGCTCCCGGAGCGTGCCGGTTTCGCGATAGGCGCGGGCGTAGCGTTCGGCATCGATCGGTAGCCGCACGGCCTGTGCCAGGCGCGCGTCCAGCGATTCCGAGGTCTCGTCGAGCTCCACCGCCAGCGCCATCGTCTCCACCGCCCGCTCGGGCAGCATCATCGCCAGCTTCGGCACCACGCGCAGCGCCTCGCTGTCGCGGGCCTCGAAGTCCCTGGCGCCGTAGATCTCGTCGAGGAAGAACTCGCACGCCGGCCGATAGCGCGGCGATGCCAGCAGGTCGGGATAGGTCCGCGCCAGCCGCGCCGACTGCCACTGCTTGACCGCGAGCCAGCGTTCGTTGACCGCGGGATCGACATGCAGCGTCCGCCGCAGTTCGATCACCCGCGCCAGTCCGGAGGCAAGCCGCTCCTTGGGGCCGGGACGGGCGGCGCCGGACATCGCTGCCGAACAGCCGGAATCGTCAGGCCGCGGCCGGCCGATAGCCCGTCGGGATCGAGCGCAGCAGCTTCTTCGTGTACTCGTGCTGCGGCGCTTCGTAGATCGCCTCGGCCGAGCCGCGCTCGACGATGGCGCCCTCGTGCATCACCAGCATGTCGTCGGCCATGTACTTGACCACCGCCAGGTCGTGGCTGATGAAGAGGTAGCTCATTGAGAATTCGTCCTGCAGGTCGAGCAGCAGATTGAGCACCGTCGCCTGCACCGAGACGTCGAGCGCCGAGACCGACTCGTCGCAGATCAGCACCTCGGGCTGCATCGACAGGCAGCGGGCGATGGCGATGCGCTGCCGCTGGCCGCCGGAGAACTCGTGCGGGTACTTGTGGATGCAGTCGGCGGGAAGTCCGACGCGGCGCGCGAGCCTGACCGCGCGCTCGAAGCGCTCGTCGTCGCTGGCGCCGATGCGGTGGATCTTCATCGGCTCGGTGAGGATCTGGCCCACCGTGAAGCGCGGATTCAGGCTGGCGTACGGATTCTGGAAGATGATCTGGATCCGCCGCCGGTAGGCCATCATCTGCGCGTCGGTGAGCTTCAGCAGGTCGGTGCCGTCGAAGGTCACCTCGCCGGTGGTCGCCTCGACCAGCCGCATCAGCAGCATGCCGATCGTCGTCTTGCCGGAACCGGATTCGCCGACCACGCCGAGCGTGCGGCCGCGCCACAGCGCGAAGCTCGCCTCCTGCACCGCTGCAACCGCCTTGCGGGCGAACAGGCCGGTCTTCAGCCGGTAGATCTTCGACAGCCCTTTCGCCTCGATCAGCGGCTTCGCCTCCTGCGGGCGGGCGACGCGGTTGTCCGTGACGACGATCGGCTGCCCGCCGCCGGCCATGAAGTCGTCGATCACCGGCAGCCGCTTCGGCTTCACGTCGAGCCGCGGCCGGCAGGCGAGCAGCGCCCTGGTGTAGGTGTCGCGCGGATCCGAGAAGATCGACGCCACCGGCCCGCTCTCGCGCACCCTGCCCTCGCGCATCACCACCACGTGGTCGGCGATCTCGCCGACCACGCCCAGATCGTGGCTGATGAACAGCACGCTCATCCGGTGCCTGTCCTGCAGCCTGGCGATCAGTTCGAGGATCTGCCGCTGCACGGTCACGTCGAGCGCGGTGGTGGGCTCGTCGGCGATGAGCAGCTTCGGTTCGCAGGCGATCGCCATCGCGATCATCACCCGCTGCTGCTGGCCGCCCGACAGCTCGTGCGGGTAGGCGTCGACTCTTGCCTTCGGCTCCGGGATGCCGACCTCGGTCAGCAGCTCGACCACGCGGTCGGAGGCCTGCTTCGGCGACAGGCCCAGGTGCAGGCGCAGCACCTCGCTGATCTGGTCGCCGACCGTGAACACCGGGTTCAGCGAGCTCATCGGCTCCTGGAACACCACCGTGATGTCCTTGCCGCGGATCCGGCGCAGGGTGTCGGCCGGCGCCGTCAGCAGGTCGGCGCCGCCGAAGTCGATGCGGCTGGCGGCATCGACGATGGCGTTGTCCGGCAGCAGCCGCACGATCGACATCGCCGAGACGCTCTTGCCGGAGCCGGACTCGCCGACCAGCGCCACGGTGGAGTTCTCGGGCACCTCGAAGCTCACCCCGCGCACCGCCTCGACGATGCGATGCTTGCCGAGCCGGAAGCTCACCCGCAGGTCGCGCACCGAGACCAGGTTCGACATCGGTTTCAGCGCAGTTTCGGGTCGAGCGCGTCGCGCAGGGCGTCGGTCAGCAGCGAGAACGCGGTCAGGAACACGGCCATGAAGAGCGTCGCCGCGGCCAGCTGCCACCACTTGCCGATCACCAGCTCGGTCTGCGCCTCGGCGAGCATCGTGCCCCAGCTCACCAGCTCGATCGGCACGCCGAGGCCGAGGAAGGACAGGATCACCTCGGCCTTGATGAAGCCGACCACCAGCAGCGACATCCGCACCAGCACCACGTGGCTGATGTTCGGCAGGATGTGCACGAACATCCGCGACAGGTGCGAGGCGCCGATCGCCTGCGCCGCGCGCACGTACTCGCGCGAGTGGTGCTTGATGTACTCGGCGCGAACCTGCCGGTACATGCCGGTCCAGCCGACCAGGCCGAGGATCAGCACCACCGTCGAGATGCCGCGGCCGAACACCGCCGCGAAGGCGAAGATCAGCAGGATGTCCGGCACCGAGGTGAAGACGTTGTACAGCCACTCGAGGAAGTCGCCGACCCGGCCTCCGACGTAGCCGCCGACGGCGCCGAGCAGGGTGCCGATGAAGGTCGCCACCACCGCCGCGAAGACGCCGACGAAGATCGACAGCTGCGCCCCCTTCACTGCCTTGGCCAGCACGTCGCGGCCCCAGCGGTCGCCGCCGAAGGGCAGGGTCTCGGCCCGCGGCGGCGAACTGACCTGGATCTCGCGGGCGCGGCGGCTCCACTCCTCGTACTTCGGCGACAGCGGGTCGATGTCGCTGATGTCCACCGGCGGACCCTTGGGACCGGCGAGGTCGACCGACTGCGCCTCAACGTTCTCGCGCGGGCCGAGGAAGGACGGGTGCGCGTACGGCACCCCCTTCTCCGCCTGCCAGCCGCCGGCGACGATGCCGGTCGCCGACAGCAGGATCAGCAGCATGAACGCGGCCACGATCGCCAGGCAGACCATGCCGACGCGATCCTGCTTCAGCCGCCGCCAGGCGGCGCCCCAGACGCCCTGCGAGCGCTCCGACGGCCCGGCGCCGATGGGTTGCGCGATCGCCGTCATCTACCTCAGCACCACGCGCGGATCGACGAACTTGTAAAGGACGTCGGTCGTCAGGTTGATGATCATCGTCAGCACCGCCAGGTACACGGTGACCGCCTGGATCACCGGGTAGTCGCTGCGGTTCACCGCCAGGTAGATCTCGCGGCCCAGGCCGGGAATCGAGAAGAAGATCTCGATCAGGAAGGCGCCGGTGAAGATGCCCGGCAGCAGCAGCGCGACGTTGGTCAGGATCGGGATCAGCGCGTTGCGCAGCACGTGCGTGAACATGATGCGCCGCTCATCGAGCCCCTTGGC
>CAYLZU010000194.1:0-691 GCA_964388005.1 uncultured Burkholderiaceae bacterium | reverse complement strand
TACTGGCCGACGATGATGTAGACGAGGAACGAGATCGACATCGCCAGCACGCAGGCGATGACGATCGTGCGGTCGATCAGGGTGCCGCGGAAGTAGGCCACCGCCATCGCCAGCGGGATCGCCAGGCTGACCTCGAGGATCAGGATCGGGATCATCACCGTCAGCGACGCCGGCAGCCGCGAGGCGAAGATGCTGGAGACCTGCTCGTTGGTCATCCAGCTCTTGCCGAAGTCGAAGGTGAGGATCTGCTTGACGAAGATCCAGAGCTGCACCCACCACGGCTGGTCCAGCCCGAGCTGGCGGCGGATCGATTCGATCTGCTCCTGCGTGGCCACCTGGCCGGCGAGGATCTCGGCCGGATCGCCGCCGAAGAACTTGAACAGGAAGAAGATGAGCAGGATGACGCCGGCCAGCGTCGGCACCATCTGCCAGATCCTGCGGATCACGTAGGCGAGCATGCTGGGGCGCGACTGTACACCGGCCCCGGCGGACATGAGCGCGAACGGCCGTTCCGAAGCGCGAATCCTTCGAGCGAAGCGAGAAGACAGCCGAATAAGCCCGCCGGGCCGCCCCAAGGGCGAATCCTTCGAGCGAAGCGAGAAGGCAACCGCATCAGCCCGCCGGGCCGCCCCAAGGGCGAATCCTTCGAGCGGGGCGAGCAGGCGCTCCGGTCAGCCGCGGCCGGCGCGCG
>CAYLZU010000193.1:0-6324 GCA_964388005.1 uncultured Burkholderiaceae bacterium | reverse complement strand
ACAGCGATGACTACCAGGAAGGCATCCGCGCGTTCAAGGAGAAGCGCAAGCCGGTGTTCCGCGGCCGCTAGGCCTGCCGCGCTCCGGACCACGGACGGTGACGCGCCGCGTTCCCGGCCGCGCGGGAGTCGGCGATCCGTGCGCGACGTCGGCCGAAGGCAGTTCCCGCCGGCCCTTCTGGACCGGCTCGGGCGGCGCGTGTCGGTGCTGCTGCTGTGCGCGCTCTGCGCCGCGACGGCGGGCTGCGCCTGGCTCGATGCCAGGCAGCGCGCGCTCGCCCTGCGGCCGACGCCGGCGGCGAGCCCCAGCTTCGACGGCCTTCGCGCCGGCGACGTCGTCTTCAGCCGCGAGGTGCCGGGCGACTCGGCGGTTCCCGATCGCATCCAGCTGTGGTGGCTGCCGCACCCCGACCCCAGGGCGCCGGCGCTTCTGTACCTGCACGGCAGCTTCCGCAACCTGTTCCAGAACCTGCCGAAGATCGACGCCCTGCGCGAGGCCGGCTTCGCGATCCTGGCCGTCGACTATCGCGGCTGGGGCGAAAGCACGCCGATCATTCCGAGCGAGGACACGATCTACGCCGACGCGCGCGTCGCCTGGCGCGAACTGGCAGCGATCGAGCCCGATCCGCGCCGGCGGGTGATCTACGGCCATTCCCTCGGCAGCGCCGTCGCCGTCGACCTGGCGAGTTCGCTCTCCCATGGCCGCGACTACGCGGCGCTCATTCTCGAGTCGTCCTTCACCAGCCTGCCCGATGTCGCCGCCGCGGCGGGCTTCTGGGGACGCCTCGGCGCCATGGTGACGACGCTCGGCTTCGACTCGCGCGCCAAGATCGGCCGCGTCGATGCGCCGATCCTGATGCTGCACGGCGAGGCCGACCGCACGGTGCCGATCGCCCTCGGCCGCGCGCTTCGGGATGCGGCGCCGGGCCCGGTGACGTGGATCGAGATCTCCCGCGGCCCGCACAGCCGCCTGCACAGCTTCGCGCCCGAGGTCTATCGGCAGGCGATGCGACTGGTGATCGAACGCATCGAGGCCGAGACGGCAATCGTCCCGCGGCCGCGGGGCGATGCGGCGCCTTAGCGCGGCAACCGGGCGAGCGATCGTCGGCTCCGTTCGCGGTGCTAGCATCGGCGCCCGCCGCACGCCGGGCGGTCGAGTCCGCTGACGCCAGCGACTCACCCGACATCGCTTGGTCACCGAAAAGCCTTTCCTCGACACAGCCCCGGTCGCCGCCGCGCCGCCGGCCGACGCGCCGCTGCTGTCGGTCGTCGTGCCGGTGCACAACGAGGCAGACAACGTCGTGCCGTTGATCGACGAAATCCACGCCGCGCTCGACCCGCAGGTCGAGTTCGAGCTGATCTACGTCGACGACGCCAGCACCGATCCGACGCCGCAGGTGCTCATCGAGCAGGCTCGCCGCCGGCCGCGCCTGCGCGTGCTGCGCCATCGCCGCAATGCCGGCCAGAGCACGGCGATCGCCACCGGAGTGCGCGCCGCCCGCGGACGCCTGATCGCCACCCTCGACGGCGACGGCCAGAACGATCCGGCCGACATTCCGGCGCTGCTGGCGCGCTGGCGCGCCGAAGGCGGCGACCGCTGCCCGCCGCTGCTGCTTGCCGGCTGGCGGGCGACGCGCAGCGACACCTGGCTGCGAAAGTTGTCCTCGCGCATCGCCAACGGCGTGCGCAGCCGCCTGCTCGGCGACGGCACGCCGGACACCGGCTGCGGGCTGAAGCTGTTCGCGCGCGAGACCTTCCTCGCGCTGCCCTACTTCGATCACATGCACCGCTTCCTTCCTGCGCTCGTTCGCCGCCACGGCGGCCGGGTGATTTCGGTGCCGGTCGGCCATCGGCCGCGCACGCGCGGGCAGTCGCACTACGGCGTCTGGAACCGGCTCTGGGTGGGCCTCGTCGATCTCGGCGGCGTCATGTGGCTGCGCCGGCGCACGCGGCTCGCCGACGTCGAGACGCTGGCCGGCGGCAGCGATCCCCGGCAGCAGCGAGCCGGCTGATCCGTCCGCCGCTCACCTCTTTGCAATCCTTCGGAGTACAGGGGATGGAACACGACCCGATCTGGCTGACGCTGGGTTTTCTCGGCCAGTTGCTGTTCACGATGCGGTTCGTCGTGCAGTGGATCAAGAGCGAACGGCTGAAGCGCAGCGTCGTGCCGCTGGCGTTCTGGTACTTCAGCCTCGCCGGCGGCGCGACGCTGTTCGCCTATGCGCTGCACCGGGGCGACCCGGTGTTCATCGTCGGCCAGGGCATGGGCATCGTCATCTACCTGCGCAACCTGTGGCTGATCTATCGCGAGCGGCGCGACGCCGATCCTCCGGCAGCCGCCATCTGATCCCGGCTCGACCGCAGCCGGTCTCGTCGCCGTGTCGCTGAACATCGATCTGCGCCGCCAGGCCCTGCCGCTGGCCGCCCTCGGCTGGCTGGCGCTGATGGCCACCGTGATCGCCGTGCGGCCGCTGACGCCGGTGGACGAGACGCGCTATCTCACCGTCGCCTGGGAGATGCGGCTGTCGGGCGACTGGCTGTCGCTGCGGCTGAACGGCGCGCCATACGGCCACAAGCCGCCGCTGCTGTTCTGGCTGATCAACCTCGGTTGGGGCATCTTCGGCGTCAACGCCTGGTGGCCGCGACTGCTGACCGGGCTGTTCGGCCTCGGCGCGCTGTGGCTGCTCGACCGCCTGGCAAGGCTGCTGGCGCCCGGCCGCGACGACCTGCGGGCGATGGCGCTGCTCGTCACCGCCAGTTCGCTGTAC
Source organism: uncultured Burkholderiaceae bacterium (assembly GCA_964388005.1). Taxonomy (GTDB): domain Bacteria; phylum Pseudomonadota; class Gammaproteobacteria; order Burkholderiales; family Burkholderiaceae_F; genus JADJWR01. The sequence goes on along the minus strand of CAYLZU010000193.1, from coordinate 3,557 downwards.
TGGATGGTGTTCACCGGCGCGGTGATGTTCGACCTGATGCTGTCGTTCTTCGTCCTTCTCGGCGCGCTCGCGATCGCCCGCGCCGGCAGCGGCGCCGGGCTGCGCGCATGGCTGCTCGCCGGGGCCTCGATCGGGCTCGGCATCCTGACCAAGGGACCGGTGGCGCTGCTGCACCTGCTGCCGCTGGCGCTGCTCGGACCGTGGTGGCTGCGCGCGGCCGACGGAGCCGGAGCACCGCGCCGATGGGCGGCGTGGTACGGCGGCGTCGGGGTCGCGGTGCTGGTCGGCGCCGCGATCGCGCTGGCCTGGGCGGTTCCGACCGCGCTTGCCGGCCGCAGCGAGTTCGGGCGCGAGATCTTCTGGAGCCAGTCGGTCGACCGCATGGTGAGCACCGATCACCACCTGCGGCCGTTCTGGTTCTACGTCGCGATGGCGCCGGTGCTGGTCCTGCCGTGGCTGTTCCTGCCGACCGTCTGGCGCGGCCTGGCGGCGCTGGCGCGTTCCGGGAGCGAACCGGCGGTTCGGTTCGCGGCTGCCTGGCTGGCACCGGTGGCGATCGGCTTTTCGGCCTTCAAGGGCAAGCAGATGCAGTACATGCTGCCCGAGGTGCCTGCATTCGCGCTGCTGGCCGGCGCCGCCCTGGCGGCGCTGAAGGCCGAAACGAAGCGCTGGGAACCGCTCATGGTTGCCTTCGTCTTCGCAGTGCTTGCGGTGGCGCTGACCTGGCTGTCCTTCCAGCCGCGGCTTGCCCACCTGGTGCAACCGGCCGATCGGCCTTGGGTGTGGCTGAGCGCCTCGACCCTGCTCGCCGCCGCGGTCGTGGTCGCGACGGCGCCGCTGCGCGACCGCGTGGCCACGGTAGCGACGATCGCCGCCGCCGCCGTGGCGGTCGTCGTCGGCGGCTATGTCGGCGTCGGCCGCGCGGTGTTCGACGGCTACGACATCACGCCGGTCGCGCGCCAGCTGGCCCAGGCGCAGCAGCAGGGACGAAGGATCGCCCACTTCGCCAAGTACCACGGCCAGTTCCAGTTCGCCGGCCGGCTGACGCAGCCGCTCGAGGTGATCGCCACCGCGCCCGAACTGCTCGCCTGGGCGCAGCGCAATCCCGACGGCGCGGTGATCGTCTACGCGCGCGAGCCGCTGACGCACGCGGAAGGCCGGCCGCCGCAGTTCCGGCAGAAGTTCAAGGGCCGCAACGTCTACGTCTGGCGCGGCGCCGATCTCGCCGGCGTCTCCGATCACTGGCATCGCGTCGCCGACGACGGCGCGTGAACGGGCCCGGCGTCGATGCGCTAAAGTGCCGCCCCGCCGCCGCAGCCGGCGGCCATTGCCCCCACGACGAGGAACGAGATGCAGGTGTTCAACTTCAGCGCCGGCCCCGCGGTTCTGCCCAGGGAAGTCCTCCGGCGCGCCGCCGACGAAATGCTCGACTGGCACGGCAGCGGCATGTCGGTGATGGAAATGAGCCATCGCGGGCCGGAGTTCATCGCCATCGCCGCCAAGGCCGAGGCCGACCTGCGCCGGCTGCTCGCCATCGGCGACGACCACGCCGTGCTGTTCCTGCAGGGCGGCGCCATCGGCGAGAACGCGATCGTGCCGATGAACCTGCTCGGCGACCGCAGGACGATCGACTTCGTCAACACCGGCGAGTGGTCGAAGAAGTCGATCAAGGAGGCGAAGAAGTACGCGCAGGTGAACATCGCCGCCAGCAGCGAGGACCGCGGCTTCACCTACGTGCCGGCGCGGGAGACCTGGAAGCTGTCGCCGGACGCGGCGTACGTCCACATCTGCAGCAACGAGACCATCGGCGGCGTCGAGTACCCGTTCACGCCCGACACCGGCGAGGTGCCGCTGGTGGCCGACATGTCGTCGCACATCCTGTCGCGGCCGATCGACGTGTCGAAGTACGGCGTCATCTACGGCGGCGCGCAGAAGAACGTCGGCCCGGCCGGCCTGACGCTGGTGATCGTGCGCCGGGATCTGCTCGACCGGGCGCTGCCGATCACGCCGAGCGCGTTCCACTGGAAGGAGCAGGCGGCGGCCGATTCGATGCTCAACACGCCGCCGACCTATGCGATCTACATCGCCGGGCTGGTCTTCGAATGGCTGCTGGCGCAGGGCGGCATCGCCGCCATCGAGCGCAGGAACATCGAGAAGGCGACGCTGCTGTACGACGCCATCGACGGCAGCGGCGGCTTTTACGTCAACCCGGTCGACAAGCGCGACCGCTCGCGGATGAACGTGCCGTTCCGGCTGCGCGACGAGTCGCTCGACGGCGCCTTTCTCGAGGGCGCGCAGGCGCGCGGCCTGATCCAGCTGAAGGGGCATCGATCGGTCGGCGGCATGCGGGCGTCGATCTACAACGCCATGCCGATCGAGGGCGTGCAGGCGCTGGTCGACTTCATGCGCGAATTCGCGCGCCGCCATGGATGACGCCGCCGGAGGCGCCGATGCCCAGCGACTGCGCGGACCCGACATGAACAAGTTCCAGATCCTGCTGCTGAACAACATCTCGGTGCACGGCCTGGCGCGGCTGCCGCACGACCGCTACTCGACCAGCAAGCACTTCGAGCATCCGGACGCCATCCTCGTGCGCTCGCACGACATGCACGCGATGGCGATCCCGCCGACGGTCAAGGCGGTCGGCCGCGCCGGCGCCGGCACCAACAACATCCCGGTGGCCGAACTGTCGAAGCGGGGCGTGCCGGTGTTCAACGCCCCGGGGGCCAACGCCAACGCGGTCAAGGAGCTGGTGCTGGCGGCGCTGCTGATCGGCGCCCGCAACCTGGTGCCGGCGCTGCGCTTCGTCGAGCAGCTCGACCCCGAGGCGGCCGACTTCGAGGCCCGGGTCGAGGACGGCAAGAAGCAGTTCGCCGGCATCGAGCTGCCGCACCGCACGCTCGGCGTCGTCGGCCTCGGCGCCATCGGCGCCCTGGTGGCGGAAACGGCGCTGAAGCTGGGGATGAAGGTGACCGGCTTCGATCCCGAGATCACCGTCGATGCCGCCTGGCGGCTGCACTCCGGCGTGCGCAAGGCGAACTCGATCGAGGATCTGCTCAAGCATGCCGACTTCGTCACCCTGCACGTGCCGCTGCTGGCGGCCACGCGGGGGCTGATCGACGGCCGGCGGCTGGCGGCGATGAAGCCCGGCGCGGTGCTGCTGAACTTCGCCCGGGACGCCATCGTCGACGATGCCGCGGTCGTCGAGGCGCTGCGCGGCGGCAGGCTCAAGGCCTACCTGTGCGACTTCCCGTCGCCGCGGCTGACCGGAGTCCCCGGCGTGGTGGCGCTGCCGCACCTCGGGGCATCGACCGCCGAGGCCGAGGAGAACTGCGCCGTGATGGTCGCCGAGCAGGTGCGCGAGTTCCTCGAGCACGGCAACGTCGCCAATGCGGTGAACTTTCCCAATGTCGAGATGGCGCGCGAATCGGACTGGCGGGTGGCGATCGCCAACGCCAACGTGCCGAACATGCTCGGCCAGATCTCGACCACGATGGCGCGCGCCGGCCTGAACATCCACAACATGGTCAACAAGTCGCGCGGCGAGATGGCCTACA
>CAYLZU010000192.1:0-6351 GCA_964388005.1 uncultured Burkholderiaceae bacterium | reverse complement strand
GAGGCCAGTTGCAGCGGCAGCGCGGGCAGGACGATGGCCAACCAGAGGGGCATGGGTTCGCGGCGGTGCGCAGCGCTGGCGATGTCATGGCTGGCAGGACGCGGCGCTCAGGCTTCGCCCCAGATCGCCTCCTCGCTGAACCCCAGTTCGGCGAAGTCCCGAGCCCGCAGCGCCGCCTCGTTGCTGCAGAAGAACTCGTCGAGCTGCGGCGGCCTGATCGCGGTGCCGGCGAGCATCGCGTGCGCCTGGCCGCGGTGGTGGATCTGGTGCTGGAACAGGTGCGCCAGGATGCGGCCGATGCGGTCGACGTGGATGCCGTCGCGGCGCGGCACCTGCACCGGGCCGTCGAGCTGCGCATCGGTCAGGCTCGTGCACAGCGCGATCAGCCTCCGGTCGGCATCGCGCTGCGCGTGGGCGAGTGCGGCGCAGGTGGCGAACGGCTCCTCGGGATCGAAGAACCCGCCGGCTTCCAGGTTCGGCGGCCGCCCCTGCACGGCGCGTTCGAGCATGTCGATGTAGAACCAGTCGACGGTGACGATGTGGTTGAGCGTCGCCTTGATCGACGGGAAGAAGCTCGTTCGCGGGGCGGCGAAATCCTCCGCCGACAGCTGCGCACAGGCCTTGAGCAGCCGGTGATTGGACCAGGCGTTGTTGTAGGCCATGGTCAGGAAGTGATGGGCAGCCGAGGCCATCGCGTCTCCTTTCAGTGGCTGAAGATCGCCCTGGCCGACCAGCGCTGCGCCAGAGCCGACGCCTGCTGCAGCAGTCCGGTCGGTTGCGGCCGGACATCGCCCGCGGTTTCGGCGGCGGCGGTCTGCGCCTGCCGCCAGTGCGCCGGATGGACCCGCAGCGCGACCGGCTCCAGCAGCGGCCGGCCGCGGCGCTTCAGGATCTTGACGTGCAACTCGCCGTCGCGCGCGGCCAGTTGCAGGCGCAGCGCGGCGGGCGAGGGCGCGTGCAGCGCGCGCGCGGCGCGCAGCAGGAACACCGGCGCCGATTGCCGGCCGGCGAGCAGCTGCAGGCGGCGCAGGGCGCGGAACTCGCCCTCTCGCGACGCCGGGGCGGAGGGCAGCCAGCCGAGCAGGGCACCGAGGTGGGCGGCGCGCAGCGACTGCTCGATGGCCCAGAAAGCCTCGCGCGGCGTTTCCGGCTGCACGAACAGCGCCCGGGTGAGATCGATGCCGGCGGCGGCCAGTGCCGGCGGGTACGGCAGCGCCGGCAGGGCGGCCGGTGCGGCGTGGCTGCACGGCAGCACCCACACGCAGGCGCGCGCATCGCGCGTGCAGCGGGCCAGCGCCGGGGCGAGCAGCGACAGCTCGCCGATGCCGGGCGCATCGAGCAGCAGTTCGGTCAGCTGGCCCTGCGGCCAGCCGCCGCCGGGCAGTTCGGCATCGAGGGCGGCGAAGCCGCTGGCGACCGTGGCGTCGCGGCCGGCCGGCGCGATCTCGTCGGCGCGCCACAGATGGGCGAACTGCTTCAACCCGGCCGCGCGGCCGGCGGAAAGCGGCCGGATGGCAGCGGCTTCGGCCGATGGCACGGCATCAACAGACGGCGCGGCATCGGCAGACGACACCTCATCGGTGGACGGCGCGACCTCGGCGGCGCACATCGGGAAAAGGGGAAGCCAGGTCATGGCGGCACGCATGACGCCTTGAAAAGAGTTGGAGGGAACGCCGCGCGTGGCGGCGCGCTGCCGGCCGTTAAATCGACGGCCGGATGACGCCGACGGCGATGCCTTCGATCACCAGCGGCTCGCGCCGCAGGTCGACGACGATCGGCGCGTAGTCGGGGTTCTCGGCGATCAGTTCGGCGCGGGCGCCGCGCAGCTTCAGCCGCCGGCATCGCGCATGCTCATGCCGCGCACCTCGAGCAGGTAGTCGGCGCGCGGCCTGAACAGCAGCGGGTCGACCGCCGGCGTGCGCAGCACGTTTTCCTGCGCCAGGATCGGGCTGCCGGCGGCCACCTTGCCGATCAGCGGCAGGCCGACGGCGGCGGCCACCGCCTTCATGGTGGCGCGCGCCGATTCCTTCAGGCGGATGCCGCGCGAGGTGCCGGCCACCAGTTCGATCAGGCCCTTGCGGTGCAGCGCCTGCAGGTGCTGCTCGGCGGCGTTGGGCGAGCGGAAGCCGAAGGCGCGGGCGATTTCCTCGCGGGTGGGCGGGGCGCCGCTTTCGCGCACGGCGGCGCGGATGAAGGCGAGGATTTCGCTCTGGCGGGCGGTGGGGGCGGAGTCGTGGGTCATGGCGGGGATCGATGGCACGGAAGCGGCAGGCCGCGTTACTGATGATTTATACAGTATCGCGGCGGAATTGCAAGCGCCTGTTGGTGTTGCGGCGGGGCCATACGCGGAACAGCGAGCCTTGTCCGGTCGAAGTGCCGTGATAGACTTTTTTCCGATTCGACATTCCGTCGGCGGCCACGAAGCATCGCGCCGCATCCCGAAGTCGAGATCAACGCCTCGGCAGCCGTCGCCGGGCCGCGGCAGCACAGCGGCCCACCTCCCTCGGGGAGTCAGCGCGGTGCGCGGGGGCGGCGATCATCAGGCGCCTCGCCGGGAAAACCGCCGCCGATCCACGCTTTTCGGAAAGTTGCTTGCACGGCACCGACCGCCGCTTCCGCCGCGGGCTCATCCGGGCCTGACGCTGCCGGCGGCCGCATAGCCGGGACATCGGAACTCGCTTTCTCGGACCGCAGGCGATCCGGCTCGCTGGGCCGCCCGCCGCGCCTTGCGCTGCGGGACGGGCGCTTCGGAGCGGCCGCACGCGCGCATGCCTCGACAGGCATGCGCGCGTGCGGCCGGATCGTGCCGCGGCGGTTCGCGTCGCACTGGAAGAGATGAACACACAAGAGGCCAAGATCGTCCTCGAAGCGGCGCTGTTGACCGCCGAGCGGCCGCTGCCGCTGGCGGAACTGCGCAAGCTGTTCGCCGATGAACTGAACGCCGACACGCTGCGGGTGCTGCTCGACGAACTGCGCCGCGACTGGAGCGGCCGCGGCGTCGAACTGGTGGCGCTGGCCTCCGGCTGGCGCTTCCAGAGCACGGCGGCGATGCGCGTCTATCTGGACCGGCTCAACGCCGAGCGGCCGCCCCGCTACTCGCGCGCGGTGCTGGAGACGCTGGCGATCATCGCCTACCGCCAGCCGGTCACCCGCGGCGACATCGAGGACATCCGCGGCGTCACGGTGTCGCCGCAGGTGATCAAGCTGCTCGAAGAGCGCGGCTGGATCGAATGCATCGGTCACCGCGAATCGCCCGGCCGGCCGGCACTGTTTGCCACCACGCGCACGTTCCTCGACGATCTCGGCCTGCGCTCGCTCCAGGAACTGCCGCCGCTCGCCGGCCAGGCGGACGCGGGCGCGGAGTTCGAGTTGCAGCTCGGGGCCGCGGCGAGCGGTGAGCCCATCGATTCCACCGCCACCGCGCAGGTCGCCATGGCCGCAAGCGGCCCCGCGGCCGAGTCTCCCGCAGTACAACCGTAACCACGACCCCTGCCATGAACCATGCGATCCGGCCGCCGGCCGATGACGACGACCTCCACCGCGACGCCGGCGATCCGTCCGGCGATTCGCCTGCCGCCGATGGCGGCGACAGCGACGGTGGCGAGGATCAGGCCGGCGCATCGCCTGGAGAAACGCCAGCCGGCGGCCCTGGCCGGGGTCAGCGCGGGCCCCGGGGTCGTCGCCGGCGCGGGCGCGGCAATCGCGGCCGCAGCGGCCCGCCGCCGACTGCCGGCGAGGCCGCGGCCGTCAACAGGGACGGTCCCGCCGTGGTCGCGGTCGAGGCACCGCCGCTGGCGCCGCTGGTGGTCGGCGAAGGCGAGGACCTGAACCCCGAGGGGCTGGCGCCGTCGGCGCTGCCGCGCGAACTGCTCGAGCGCGGCCGCCGCGCGGCGCGGCAGGCGGCGAGCAGCCAGTCGGAGAAGCTGCAGAAGATCCTCGCCGATGCCGGCATTGGCTCGCGGCGCGACATGGAGGAACTGATCATCTCCGGCCGGGTGTCGGTCAACGGCGAGCCGGCGCATGTCGGCCAGCGGGTGTTGCCGATCGACCTGGTGAAGGTCAACGGCAAGCCGCTGGCGCGCAAGCAGCCGGGCCGGCTGCCGCGGGTGCTGATCTACCACAAGCCGCCCGGGGAGATCGTCTCCCAGGACGATCCGGGCGAGCGGCCGACCGTCTTCGAGCGCCTGCCCAAGGTCTCCGGCGGCCGCTGGGTCGCGGTCGGCCGTCTCGACTTCAACACCGAGGGGCTGCTGATCCTCACCACCTCGGGGGATCTCGCCAACCGGCTGATGCACCCGCGCTACGAGGTCGAGCGCGAGTACGCGGTCCGCGTCCTCGGCGAGCTGTCGCCCGAGGCGCGCGCCCGGCTGCTCGAAGGCGTGGCGCTCGACGACGGCATGGCGAAGTTCTCGCGCATCAGCGACGAGGGCGGTGCCGGCGCCAACCACTGGTACCGGGTGACGATCAGCGAAGGCCGCAACCGCGAGGTGCGGCGGATGTTCAGCGCCGTCGGCCTCGAGGTGACGCGGTTGATCCGCATCCGCTACGGGGCGGTGCAGTTGCCGCGCACGCTCGCGCGCGGCCGCTTCAGCGAACTGTCGCCGGAGTGGGTGCGGGCGTGGATGCACGACCTCGGCATCGGCGAGGACGAAGTGCGCGGCAAGGGCGGCGGCGGGCGGCCGCAGCAGCAGGGCGGCCGCAAGAACAAGCCGCAGCGGCAGGGACCGCCGCGGCAGCCGGATCCGCTGACCAGCACCGTGCAGTACATCGCCGCCGGCGGCCGTCCGGGCTATGGCGGTCTCGGGCGGCCCGGGCAAGGCCCCGGCGGCCGGGGCCATCCGCGCGGCAAGCCGCGCCGCTTCGGCTCCTGACCGCGCGGCGGGCTTCGCGCCGCCGCGGTCCGGATGGCGGGGCGGCCGTTCGGCTTGAGGGGCTCGCCCGCGCACGTATAATCCGCCGGTTGCGGCGTTGGCCCGACCAGAATCAGGCTGCCAGCCGCCCGCGTATCGATCGATCTTCGTGCCGGATCTTCCGGCGGAAGGCTCGCAGGACGGTGCGCGAGCCTGTTGAAAACAACGAATGGGCTTTGTGCCCATTTTTTTTTCTGCGCCGCCTTTCAGGCGTTGTTGTCGTGACGAGAGTGACGAACGAACTGGTGACCCTGGTCGAGCACACCGTGACCGGTCTCGGCTACGAACTGGTCGACCTGGAACGGGCAGGCGGCGGCCTGCTGCGCGTCACCCTCGACACCGTGCAGCCCGGCGGCATCGGTCTCGCGGATTGCGAGCGCGTGAGCCGGCAGCTCACGCACCTGTTCGCGGTCGAACACGTCGACTACGACCGGCTCGAGGTGTCCTCGCCGGGGCTGGACCGGCCGCTGCGGGGCGCGCGCGACTTCGACCGCTTCGTCGGCGCCGAGGTGACGCTGCGGCTGCATGCGCCGCACGGCGGCCGGAGAAGGCTTCGCGGCGTGCTGCTCGCCACCGGCGGCGAGCCGGGTGCGGAGTGGATCCGGCTGCGCGAGTCGGCGCCGCAGCCGTCGCCGGATGCGGCAAGGCCGCGCGGCCGGCAGAAGGCGAAGCAGCCCGCCGCGTCGGAGCTGCCGGAACTCGAACTGCGGCTGGCCGAGGTCGACAAGGCCAGGCTGGTGCCGCAGGTGGACTTTGGATCGAAGGCGCGCGCGGTCGCGGCGCCGCATGAGGAGCGCTCGCAATGAGCCGTGAAATTCTGCTGCTGGTCGATGCCTTGGCGCGCGAGAAGAACGTTCCGCGCGAGATCGTCTTCGGGGCCCTGGAAGCCGCGCTGGCGGCGGCGACCAAGCGCCTGTTCGAGGAAGAGGATGTCGACATCCGCGTCGTCGTCGACCGCGAGACCGGCGACTACGACGCCTACCGCCGCTGGCTGGTGGTGCCCGACGAGGCGGGACTGCAGGAGCCCGGGCACCAGATCATCCTGTCGGACGCGCGCGAGCAGATCCCCGACATCGAGGTCGACGAGCACATCGAGGAGCTGCTGCCGCGGCAGGAGTTCGGCCGCCGCTTCGCGCAGGACACCAAGCAGGTGATCCTGCAGAAGATCCGCGACGCCGAGCGCGAGCAGCTGCTGACCGAGTTCCTCGCCCGCGGCGACGAGATCGTCAACGGCACCATCAAGCGGATGGACAAGGGCGACTTCATCGTCGAGATCGGCAAGATCGAGGCCCGGCTGCCGAGGAACGAAACCATCGGCAAGGAGAACCTGCGCATCGGCGACCGCGTCCGCGCCTTTGTCGCCAAGATCGACCGCACCCAGCGCGGGCCGGCGGTGATCCTGTCGCGCACCTCGCCCGAGTTCCTGAAGAAGCTGTTCGAG
>CAYLZU010000191.1:0-6356 GCA_964388005.1 uncultured Burkholderiaceae bacterium | reverse complement strand
GGCCCGAGCGCGTCGGGCAAGTCGTCGCTGGCAAGGCTGCTGGTCGGCATCTGGCCAACCGTGGCGGGCAGCGTCAGGCTCGATGGCGCATCGGTGTACGACTGGAACAAGGACGAACTCGGGCCACACCTCGGCTATCTGCCGCAGGACATCGAGCTCTTCGACGGCACCGTTGCCGAGAACATCGCCCGCTTCGGCGAAGTGGACCCCGAGAAGGTCGTCGAGGCGGCGCGCCGCGTCGACATGCATGAGCAGATCCTGCGCCTACCGGTGGGCTATGACACGCCGTTGGGCGCCGACGGCAGCAATCTCTCCGGCGGACAGCGGCAACGGATCGGCCTGGCGCGAGCACTGTACGGCGACCCGGCGTTCATCGTGCTCGACGAGCCGAACTCGAATCTCGACGAGTCCGGCGAAAGGGCCCTGGTCGAAGCGGTGAAGACGCTGAAGGCGAACGGCAGGACCGTGGTGCTGATCACCCACCGGATGTCGACACTGGCAGCGGCCGACAAGATCCTGGTTCTGAACGAAGGCACGGTGGCCGCGTTCGGACCGCGCGACGAGGTGTTCAAGTCGCTGCAGGCGCAGGGAGCGACAGCCCAGGCGGCGCGACGGCCGCCACCGACGCCGGCGTCGACTCCGGTTGTCACGGTCGCGCCCACATTCGCCGCCGGTGCCCACAAGCCGGGAACCACGACCGGCGCCTGAGCGCCGATCGACCGCTCACACACCTCTGCCTGGCAGCCCAAATGTCCGTCACCACCATCACCCCTCGGCCGGTTGCGGCCGACACCGGCCGCGATGCCGCGAAGCCGGCGCCGGAGATCGACCTGAACGACGCCCGCCCCCGCCGCTGGGGCTGGCTGCTGGTCGTGGCTGGCTTCGGCGGCTTCATGGCCTGGGCGGCCACGGCGCCGCTCGACGCCGGCGTGCCTTCGCCGGGAACAGTGGTCGTCGCCGGAAACCGCAAGGCGGTGCAGCCGCTGGTCGCCGGAAAGATCGTCGAACTGGCAGTCCGCGACGGTGACGCCGTCAAGTCGGGACAGGTTCTGGTCCGATTCGACGGCACGCAGGCCCGGTCGCAGTTCGATATGGCACGCGGCCAGTGGTTCAGCACCGCGGCTGTCGAGGCGCGGCTGATCGCCGAGCGGACCGGCCGCGCGCAGATCCAGTTCCCCGAGCCCCTGCTGCGGGAGAAGGCCGATCCTCGCGCCGCCGGCGCGATGGCGCTGCAGACGGAACTGTTCGCGACCCGCCGCCGCTCGCTCGAAAGCGACATCAACGTGATGCGCGAGAGCATCCGCGGCCTCGAGGCGCAGCAGCAGGGCATCGAGGAGTCGAGCCGCGCCCGCCGCGAACAGGCACGCCTGCTGACCGAAGAAATCGAGCGACAGCGCGATCTGGTCAAGGACGGCTTCCTGGCCCGCAACCGGCTGTCCGAGCAGGAACGGGCGCTGGCCGCGGTGATGGGCGCCATCGCCGAGGATGCCGGCAATCTCGGCCGCACCCGGCAGCAGATCGCCGAACTGCGGGCACGCATGATTTCCCGCGAGCAGGAGTTCCGCAAGGAAGTCGAATCGCAGCTCACCGACGTGCAGCGCGACGCGGCATCGCTCGCCAGCCGGCTGCAGGCGCTGCAGTTCGAACTCGAGAACACGGAGATCAGGTCTCCGGCCGACGGCATCGTCGTCGGCCTCGCCGTGCACACCGTCGGCGGCGTCGTGCCGGCCGGCGCGCCGATGATGGAGATCGTGCCCGACGACGAGCCGCTGAAGATCGACGCGCAAATCGCGCCGCACCTGATCGACAAAGTCAGGCCCGGTCTCGACGTCGACATCCTCTTTCCGGCCTTCCAGCAGGCCACCACGCCGCACATTCCGGGACGCGTGCTGACAGTGTCCGCCGACGTGCTGGTCGAACCCAAGCAGGGCCTGGCGTTCTTCAAGGCCACGATCGAGGTCACCCCGGAGGGCATGAAACGGCTGCGCCATCACGAGATCCGCGCCGGCATGCCGGCCGAGATCTTCGTTCGCACCGGCGAGCGGACCCTGCTCAACTATCTGATCAAGCCGCTCGCCGACCGGATGAACCGCGCGCTGACGGAGCCGTGATGCGTACCGCCGCCTTCCTGGTCGCCCTCTTCGCGTGGCTCGCCGCGCCGGTCGCCAATGGCCAGAGCGCCGGCGCCTTCAGCGCCGCCTTCGACGCAGCGTTGGCCAACGATGCGGAATACCGCGCGTCGCGATTCGAGCTCGAGGCTCGCGAGCAGAACGTGCCGATCGCCCGCGCCAGCCTGCTGCCGAGCATCAGCGCCAGTTACAGCGAATCGCGGGTGCGGGGCGAGCGCGAATCGCTGAATGCCCTCGGCCAGGTGTTCCAGCAGGATCTCGACTACCGAAATCCGGTCGGCGCGCTGCAGTTCCGGCAGCCGCTGCTGAACATGGAGGCGGTTTACCGCTACCAGGGCGCGCGTTCGCAGGTCGACGGCGCAAGGCTGGTGTTCGTGGCACGAGGACAGGAACTCCTCGACCGGCTGGGCAGCGCCTACATGCAGCGGCTGTTCTCCGAAGAGGTGGTTGCGCTGGCGCAGGCGCAGGTCGAAGCCTTTGCCGGACAGGCGACCGCTGCCGAACGGCGCTTCACCGCCGGCGAGGGCACGCGTACCGACGTGGCGGAAGCGACCGCCAGCCTGGCCTTCGGCCGGGCGCAGCTCGTCGAGGCCATGGACCAGCGCGACATCGCCGCTCGCACGCTGGCCCGCATTACGGGAATCCCGGCACCGCCGCTGCGCGGCCTGGCGGAGGACACCAGGTCGCACCCGCTGCCGTACGCCAGCGTCGGCGACTGGATCGAAACCGCCCTGGCGCAGAACCCCAACGTGCAGGCGCGCCGGCATCTGGTCGAGGCGGCCCGCTACGACGTCCAGCGCAACCGGGCCGGCCATCTGCCCAGGGTCGATCTCGTCGCCGGTGCGGTCAACAGCCAGAGCGAGTCGATCAGCACCCTGAATCAGCAGGTGCGCCAGTACAGCGCCGGCGTGCAGGTGAGCATGCCGATCTTTGCCGGCGGCGGCGTCGACGCCAGCGTCACGCAGGCGCTGGCGGAAGTGTCTCGGGCCGAAGCCCAGCTCGAGAACGAACAGCGGCTGCTCGACGTCGACATCCGCCGCCAGTTCCAGGCGACACAGACCGGAGCGGCAAAGGTCGAGGCGCTGAAGGACGCACTTGCCGCCGGCGCGGTGGCGCTGGAGGGGGCGCAGCGTGGCCTCGCCGCGGGCGTGCGGACGACGGTCGACGTGCTCGACGCGACGCGGCGGCTGTTCGTGGTCAGGCGCGACCTCGTGCAGGCGCGCTACGAGGTGCTGCTTGCGCGGCTGCGGCTTCAGACCCTTGCCGGCCTACCGCTGTCGGAGATCGTCCAGGACATCGACCGCCACCTGACCGCGCCTGCCGCCGGCATGACGGTCGCATCGACCACCAGCCGCTGACCGCCGGCGCCAAGGACACGAGACGAGAATGATCCGCCTCCGCAACTTGCTGGCCGTCGCTGTCGCGGCAGCATCGATCGCCGCCTGCGGCGGCGGCAGCAACGACGATGACCCGTCGGTCAACGGCATCGTCGCCGCGCCGACGGCCTATGGCCGCACTGCGCTCTGGACCGTCAGCGGCCTGAACCTCGACCGCGGCATCGCCTTCGTCATCGACGCCGGCAGCTGCGACAACGTCGCCGAGGTCGCCGGCGGCACCGCCACCCAGCGCCAGTTCAGCTGTCGCCCGAGTTCGCTCGGCGAGCTGGTCGGCCGCGTCAACGACGCCGGCGGCAACCGCCTCGCGACGCTGCGGGTGATCATCCCGACGCCCGTCGTTCAGCTCTCGCTCGCCGAGGGCACGATCACGGTCGAACTCGACCCGGTACGGGCGCCGGTCAGCGTGCAGAACTTCCTGAACTACGTCAACACCGGCTTCTATTCGAACACGATCTTCCATCGCGTCATCGCCGACTTCGTGATCCAGGGCGGCGGCTACACACCCGGCAACCCGGATCCGGTGTTCAAGACGCCTACCCAGCCGGCCATCGAGCTGGAGTCGAACAACGGCCTGTCGAACCTGCGCGGCACGCTCGCCATGGCGCGAGGCAGCGAGCCGGACTCCGCCAACAGCCAGTACTACATCAACGTCGTCGACAACCCGCAGCTCGACTACCGCAGCGAGGAGCAGCCCGGATATGCCGTCTTCGGCCGCGTCACCGCCGGGCTCGACGTGGTCGACGCGATCAGCATCGTCCCGACGCGCGCCATCCCCAGCCTCGGCCTGAACAACGTGCCGGTGACGAACGTCATCGTCACCACGGCGCGGCAGGTCCAGTAGGGCATTGGGAGTCGCAGCCGGGGCACCCAGCCAGGGTGGCAGGAGCCGGAGCGCACGGCACTCCTCGCCGTCGATCACAGGTCGAGCTCGACCTCGACGCCGTCGCCGACGCGCAGCGTTGCGCCGGCGCCGTCGATGACGATCGCGTTGACACCGAACATCACGCCGTCGTCACTGCCGCGGAAGCCAGCCAGCACGTCGGGAACGGTCGAGGTCTGCACTCCGGTCTCCGGATCGACCCCCGGGACGGAGCAGCGCGCACATCGCTTGATCGGACGGATCGCGAGCTTCCCGACCCGCAGCAGCCTCGCGTAGTCCTCCTCGAACGCCGGCAGACCGTCGAGCACGATGTTCGGCCGGAAGCGAACCATCGTCACCCGCGTCTGCCCGCGCCGCTGCAGCCTGGCGTTGAGGTCCGCCAGCGAGGCGGTATTGGTGACCAGCAGCGGAAACGCATCGGCGAACTTGAACGGCGCGTCGACTTTTCCGGTGTACTTGTGCGCGGCCAGCCGCGTGTCCTCGTAATCGAAGCGCGCCAGCTGCGCCGGCTTGCCGAGATAACGGCCGAGCCACTGCGCCGCGACATCGCCCTGGGTCACGGCGGAGATGCGGTCGTCCCAGACCCGTACGCGGACGACCTCGCCTTCCGAGGCGAACGGGATCTCCAGCAGCAGCATGCCCGGCGCCTTCAGCAGCAGGCTCGAGGCGGTGAGCCGAGTCTCGATCAGCGCCATCTCCGGATGCCCGCGCTGCGACAGGAACTCGCCGTCGGCATCGACGATCACCCACTCGCGGTCGCCGATGCCGTCGACCTCCAGCCCGGTGGCGGCGAGCGTGGCCTCCCGCAGCGCGATGCCGCGGCAGCCCTTGACGGGATACAGGTTCAGTTCGGCGATGCGCACGATCATGGTTACTACGGGCCTGGTACGGTTGCGCCGCCGACATGGCGGTGCCAGGGCGGCGATAGGAGATGCGAGCGTACCCGGACGGCCGGCGCGACGGCACCCAACAGAAGTCTTCGCGGCATCAGGCGGAAAAAGCGCACGGGAAGCTGCCCGCCCGCGCGCGCCGTGGCGGGGCAACGAAGGAATTATGCTTATCCGCATGACGAGCGCTGTTCTCGCAACCGATCGCCGGCCGACGGAGCCTGGCGCGATGACCCCCACCGACGACGACAACGCGGCCGTTGCGCAACCACGGCCGACAGCCGCCGCCGAGGCGATGCCGAAGGTGGAGCCGCTGCCGGCGCGCGACGCGCAGTCGGCGACGCTGGAGGCGGCTCTGCTCGATTGCGCGCGCACGCTGGCCGCGCTGCGCCAGCGGCCCGCCTCGACGGAGCCGGACGCGCGCGAGATGCTCGATCGCTGCGATGCGCTGATGGCGCGCGCTTCCGAGGCGGCCCGCTCCCAGCGCACCTACGTGGCCTGGGACTGCCTGCAGCAGATCGAGCGCGAGCGTGTGGTGGCGCTGTCCGACGAGGAGCGTCGCGCCGAGCTGGCGCTGGTTCTGGCGGAAAGCCGCAGCCTGCTCAGCGGCTGGCGGCAGGACGCCGCCGAGGCGCTGGCGGCGAACGCGCGCGGCCATGCGCCTTCGGTGCCGGTGCTGCAGGGGTTGCTCGCCAACGTCCACGCCGCGCGGCAGGAGCGGCTGCACCGGCTGGCGCTGGTGCGGCAGCAGCTGCCGGCGCTGGCGACGATGCTGATCGCCGCCGTGGCCTTCTTCGCCGCGTGGGGGCTGCTCGGCGGCTTCGACTGGCTGGCGCGCGACGACGTCGAGGTCACCGTCGGCATGATGCTGGTCTCCGGCGTGCTGATGGGTTTTTTCGGCGGCCTAGTCAGCTACGCCTTCAACTGGCTGCGCGCGGACCTGCCGGCCCGCAGTGCCGACCTGCGCACGCAGCGCTGGCTCGGCTTCGCCCGGCCGATGATCGGCGCGGCGGTGGCGGTGCCGATCGTGCTGTTCGTCGAGGCCGGCCTGATCAACCTCGGC
>CAYLZU010000190.1:4583-6357 GCA_964388005.1 uncultured Burkholderiaceae bacterium | reverse complement strand
ACATGCGGTCGATCAGGTTGGCGAGCCAGAACGGCAGATAGCGCTGCAGCAGCGGCGGGCCGCTGCGATAGAAACGCGCGGCCTCGTCGGCGAGCGGCAGTTCGGGCGCGTCGGGGCGCGGGAATTCGCCGCTGCGGGCGAACCAGCCGGGCCCGCCGTGGATCTCGCCCGCCGCCTGCACCGCCAGCTGCACCACCGCCGGATGCGTCGTCTCGCGCGCCGCCAGGGTGGAGGTCGCCGCCACCAGCGGCACGTCGCGCGGCGGCAGGTCGCGCGCCAGGTCGACGACGCCGCGCGGCAGCACGAGGCTGCTCACGAAGCCGAAGCGGCGCGAATAGGCCTCGGCCTGCGCGAACTCGAAAAGCCCGATGCCCGGCGTGATCAGCAGCATCTGCACCAGCGGCGACTCGGGCGCCGTGACCAGCACGATGGCGTCGAGGCGGCCGCCGAGCAGCTCCACCACCGCCGCCGTCGGCGCCAGCTCCGACACCAGCAGCGACGACGGTTCGATGCGGTTGGCGTGCAGCAGCTTCAGCATCAGGTTGCGCGAACCCGAACCCGGCGGGCCGAGATTCACGCGCAGGCCGGCCAGGTCGCCGAGCTGCGCCAGCGGCGAGGGCGCGAGCCCCTGGCGATGGAAGATCCACACCGGCTCGTAGAACAGGCTGCCCAGCGACACCAGCGGCACGCCGCTCTTGTCCTCGTCGACGGCGAGGATGGCGTCGCCGGCGCCGCCCTGGACGAAGGCCAGGTCGACCTGTCGGCCGGCGTCGCGCAGCAGGCGCAGGTTCTCCGCCGAGCCGGCGGTCTCCAGCAGCTCGACGGCGATGCCGTGCCGGGCAAACCGCCGCGCGTAGGCGCGGCCGAATTCGGCCGAGGCACTCTGCTCCGGCCCGGTGGCCAGCACCACCCGCTTCGGCGGCGCCGGGTCCAGGGCCAGGTATGCCGCCCAGACCAGCAACGCGGCCAGCAGCACGAACGGAGCCGCGGCGGCAAGCAGGTCGCGGAACAGGAGCAGTCTGGCGCGCAGCACGTCGGCCCGTGTGGTCGAGTCCGGCCGATTATGCAAGGGCGCCGGCGGCGGCCGCGTAGACTGAACGCAGGGAACCGGGAGACCGTGCCATGAGGATTCTGGTGCCGTGCGACGGCAGCAAGTACAGCAAGGCGGCGATCGACTTCATCGCCTCGCGGGCGACGCTGATCGGCGACTCGCCCGAGGTGCGGCTGCTCAACGTGCAGCTGCCGGTGCCGGTGCGGGCGGCGCGTCTGATCGGCAGGGAAGCCGTCACCCGCTACTACCAGGACGAGTCGAAGAAGGCGCTGAAGGGCGCCGCTTCGGCGCTGAAGCGCGCCGGCCTGTCGGCGACGACCGACTACGCGATCGGCCATCCGGCGGAGGAGATCGCCCGCCGCGCCGACAGCGGCGAGGTCGACCTGATCGTCATGGGCTCGCACGGGCACGGCGCCCTGGCCACGCTGCTGTTCGGCTCGGTCACCGTCGGCGTGCTCGGGCGGACCCGGAAGCCGCTGCTGCTGCTGCGCGGCCACGGCCCGGCTCCGGCCGACTCGCTGAAGGTGGGCGTCGCCGTCGACGGCAGCGACTACGGCATCGCCGCGGTCAACTACGTCCTCAGGCACCGGCGGCTGTTCGGCGCCCAGCCGCGGTTCACGCTGCTGCACGTGGTGCCCGATTTCGCCGGCAGCGGGCAGGCCGCCAATGCCCGCCAACGGCCGGCCCCCCAAAACGGGGCTGCGATACAAGGCCAGGAGCCCC
>CAYLZU010000190.1:0-4573 GCA_964388005.1 uncultured Burkholderiaceae bacterium | reverse complement strand
GCCGGGCTTGTGGGAACATGGCCGTATTCGGGCTGCCCGCCTACTCGGTCGAGGAGATCAAGGCCATGCAGCAGCAGGCCTTCGACAAGGCGGTGGCGCCGGCGCGGGCGCTGTTCGACCAGGCGGCAGTGGCCGTCGATGCGATGTGCCTGAACGGACCAGCCGGCGACGAGATCGCCGCCTACGCGAAGAAGAAGAAACTCGACCTGCTGGTGATGGGCTCGCACGGCTACGGCGCGGTGAAGTCCGCCGTGCTCGGCTCGGTGGCGCAGCGGGTGGCGGCGCACTGCGCGACGCCGCTGCTGCTGATCCGCGAGGCCTGACGGCCGGCGCTGTCGACCGCGGCGTCGCGGCCGGCGGCCGCCGGCGCCGTGGTGCCGCGATTGCCCGCGGCCGGCGACGGCTCGGCGGCGGCGCTTCGGTCCGCTGCGCCTCGCCGACGGCGCCTGTCGAAACCCATCGCGGAACCGATTTCGCCGCGGTCGGGCCGATCCCGGACCGGCCGCCGCCGGTGCGACAATCGCCGCCGCGCCGATGACCACCAACGCAGCCCCACTGCACTCGCCCGCGGCGGCGCCCTGGCTCGCATCGCCGCTGCTCGCCTGGTTCTTCGTCACCGTCTGGGGCTCCGGCTATCTGGCGACCAAGGCCGGCCTGCAGTACGCGCCGCCGTTCACCTTCCTCGTGCTGCGATTCGCGCTCGGCGTCCTGCTGCTGGCGCCGCTGGCGCTGTGGTGGCATCACCGCGGCCGGCTGCGCTGGCCGTCCGGCGGCCGCGAGTGGACGCACGTGATCGTCGCCGGGCTGCTGATGCACGCCGCCAACCTCGGCGGCAGCCACTATGCGCAGTACCTCGGCATGTCGGCCGGCGTCACGGCGCTGGTGCTGTCGGTGCAGCCGCTGGCCACGGCGATCATCGCCGCGGCGGCTCTCCACGAGCGGCTGCGCGCCGACCAGTGGGCGGGCGTGCTCGTCGGCCTGGCCGGGGTGGCGCTGGTGGTCTGGCACAAGGTCGACGTGCGCGCCGTCAGCGGCGCGGCGCTCGGCTGCGTGCTCGCCTCGCTGGCCGCGATCACCGTCGGCACCCTGTACCAGCGCGCCTTCTGCCCGACCGCCGACCTGCGCGCGGCGGCGCTGGTGCAGTTCGCCGCCGCCATCGCCACCCTGCTGCCGCTGGCGTTCGTCGTCGAAGGATTCGCGTTCGCGCCGGCATGGGGGCTCGCCGGCGCGATCGCCTTCCTCGTCCTTTTCTCGTCGATCCTCGCCGTCAACGCGCTGCACACGCTGATGCGCCGCGGCGAGGCGACGCGGGTGACGAGCCTGCTGTACCTGACGCCGATCATCGCCGTGGCGCTCGAATGGCTGCTGTTCGCCGTCGTGCCGACGCCGCTGACGGCCGCCGGCGTCGCCATCACCTGCGCCGGGGTGGCGCTGGTGGCGTGGCGGCCGCGCCGCGCCCGATGACGCTCGTCTCCATCATCGCCCTCGGCGTGCTGACGCACACCACCTTCGTGTCGGCGCGCATGGTCGGCTCGCTGTACGCGCTCGGCAACGGCGCCTCGACCTTCACCGTCGGCGTGCTGATGTCGCTGTTCGCGCTGGTGCCGATGCTGACCGCCGTGCGCGCCGGCCGCTGGCTCGACGCCGTCGGTCCGTTCAGGCCGATGGTCGCCGGAGCCTGCCTGCTGGCGGCGGGGGCGCTGCTGCCGGCGCTGTTCCCGTATCCGGTGGCCGACATCGCGCCGCTGCTGGTCGGAGCGTCGCTCGTCGGCACCGGATCGATGCTGATCCAGCAGACGACCATCCACATGGTCGGCAGCCGCGCCGATCCGGACCGCCGGGCCGCCGACTTCTCGTGGGTCGCGATCGGCGCCTCGATCGCCGGCCTGGTCGGGCCGGTGGCGAGCGGGCTGCTGATCGACCTCGCCGGCCACCGTGCCGCCTTCGCGGCGCTGACCCTGCTGGCGCTCGCCAACGGCGCGCTGCTGTACCGGCACCGCGCCAGCCTGCCGTCGCATCGGGCGCGGCCCGAGGCCGCCGAGGCGCAGCCGATGTTCGCGCTGCTCGCGGTGCCCGACGTGCGCAACGTGCTGGTCGCGGTGGCGCTGATCTCGACCTCGTGGGACCTGCAGACCTTCATGATGCCGGTGCACGGCACTGCGGTCGGCCTGTCGGCCTCGGAGATCGGACTGGTGCTGGGCTGCTTCGCCGTCGCCACCTTCACCATCCGGCTGGCGATGCCGCGGCTGTCGCGCCGCCTGCGCGAGTGGCAGGTGCTGACCTTCACGCTGTTCACCGCCGCTGCCGCCTTCGCGCTGATGCCGTGGTTCCGATCGTTGCTGCCGCTGGCCGGCTGCGCCTTCCTGCTCGGCCTGGGGCTCGGCGCGGCGTATCCGAACGTGATGTCGCTGCTGCACGGGCGCACGCCGGAGGGCCGCGTCGGCGAGGCGCTCGGCCTGCGCACGACGATCATGAACAGCAGCCATGTGGCGCTGCCGCTGGTGTTCGGCGCCGCCGGAGCCGTGCTCGGCGCCCGGGCCGTGTTCCTGCTGATGGCGGCGGTGCTGGTCGTCGCCGGCTTCCGCGCCCGCCGGTTCGCCCGCGCCCGGCCATGACCGCATCGCAGCCGCGCTGGACCGACGAGCAGCTGGCGGCGTCGCTGGCGGCGTCGCTGGCGCACTGGGACCGGCGCACGCCGCTGTGGGTGTTCGGCTACGGCTCGCTGATCTGGAAACCCGAGTTCGACTACGAGGCGCGCCAGCCGGCGCGCATCCACGGCTTCCACCGCCGCCTGTGCCTGCGCTCGGTGCTGTACCGCGGCACCCGCGAGTGCCCGGGCATCGTCTTCGGGCTCGACCGCGGCGGATCCTGCCTCGGCATGGCCTACCGCGTTGGCGCCGCGAAGGTGCCGGCGGTGTTCCGCCTGCTGTGGGAGCGCGAGATGTTCCTCGGCTCGTACCGGCCGACCTGGCTGCGGGCGCGGATGCGAACCGGCGAAGCGGTCGACGCGCTCGCCTTCGTCGTCCGCCGCGACGCCCGCAACTACTGCGGCGGGCTGGACGAGCAGGCGCTCATCGACATCCTCGTCACCGCCTGCGGCGTGCGCGGCACCAGCCTCGACTACCTGCAGCGCACAGTGGCGGCGCTGCACGAAGCCGGGCTGCGCGACCCGCACCTGGAACGGCTGATGCACCGCGCCGAGCGCCGTCGCGGCGGCCCGTAAACTGCGCCGCGCCATGGACATCTCGCACCTGCGCAAGGACTACATGCGCGAGGCGCTCGACGAAGCGCACGCCGACGAGGATCCGATCCGGCAGTTCTCGCGCTGGTGGGACGAGGCGCTGGCCTCGAAGCTGCCGGAGCCGAACGCGATGACGCTGGCCACCGCCGACGCCACCGGCCGGCCGTCGGCGCGGGTGGTGCTGCTCAAGGGCTTCGACCACGCCGGCTTCGTCTTCTACACCAACTACGACAGCCGCAAGGGCGAGGAGCTGGCCGCCAATCCACGGGCGGCGCTGCTGTTCTTCTGGCCGGAACTGGAACGGCAGGTGCGCATCGAGGGCTCGGTGGCGCGCGTTTCCGAGGCCGAGTCCGACGCCTACTTCGCCAGCCGGCCGCTGGCGAGCCGCATCGGCGCCTGGGCATCGCCGCAGAGCCGGCCGATCCCCGGCAAGGCCTGGCTGATGGCGCAGGCGGCCGAGATGGGGCTGCGCCACGGCCTGAACCCGAAGCGGCCGCCGCACTGGGGCGGCTATCGCGTGGCGCCTGCGTCGTTCGAGTTCTGGCAGGGCCGGCCGTCGCGATTGCACGATCGGCTGCTGTACACGCGCGCCGACGACGGCGCCTGGACGCGCGCGCGGCTCTCGCCCTGAGGGCGACGCCATGGATGGCCCGTCATCTGGCTAGGCCGCCGAACGTCATGACGGCGCCAGGTGCCGTGGTTAGAATGCCCCGAACCTGTGATCGTGGATCGCGCATTCTTGGGTCGATCCGCGGAATCCCGGGTAGCCGTCAGCGAGCGAGCCACCGATGAGCAGCGAGAAGACCACCGTCCTGATCGTCGAAGACGAGCCGGAATTCCGCATGCGCTTCCGGCAGATCGTCGAGAGCGAGCCGACGCTCGAGCTCGTCGGCGTCGCCGCCAACAAGCGCGAGGCGCAGGACCTGATCGACCGCACGAAGTTCGACGTCATGCTGATCGACCTCGGGCTTCCCGACGGCAACGGCACCGACCTGATCCGCCAGGTCAGCACCAAGCGGCCCGACGTCGACATCATGGTGGTGACCGTGTTCGGCGACGAGCAGCACGTGGTCTCGGCGATCGAGGCCGGCGCCACCGGCTACATCCTCAAGGACTCCACCGCCGCCGATGTCGTCTCCTGCATCCGCCTGCTGCGCGCCGGCGGCTCGCCGGTGAGCCCGGTGGTGGCGCGCAGCGTGCTGCGCGCGATCCGCAACCGCATGGGCGGCGCCACGGGCCCGAACACCCGCCCCGGCGGGCCGATGCCGGAGAACAACCCGCTGTCGGCGCGCGAGACCGAGATCCTGCAGCTGCTCGCCAAGGGCATGAGCT
>CAYLZU010000189.1:0-6434 GCA_964388005.1 uncultured Burkholderiaceae bacterium | reverse complement strand
GAGGCCGAGAAGGCGTCGCGCGCCCACGGAATCGGCGCGCGGGAGAACAGCAGCGCCCGTCCGTTCGCGTCGGCGACGACCTTGACCACGTTCGGGTCGAAGAACTCGGCCGCATCGTCGAGCGGGTGCGCCGCGGTGGCGATGGCGCAATCCGGCCGCTGCGCGAGCAGCGCGGCAACGCGCGCCACCACCTCCGGCGGCAGCAGCGGCTCGTCGCCCTGGACGTTGGCGACGATGGCGTCGTCGGCGAGATCGAGCAGGTCGGCTGCCTCCGCGAGGCGGTCGGTTCCGGACCGGTGATCGGCCCGCGTGAGCACGGCGGCAACGCCGTGCCGGGCGCACGCCGCCAGCACCTCGGCGCTGTCGGTGGCGACCACCACCCGCTCGGCGCCGCTTTGCGCCGCGCGCCGCGCCACCCGAACGACCATCGGTTCGCCGGCCAGGTCCGCCAGCGGCTTGCGCGGCAGCCGCGTCGACGCCAGGCGGGCCGGGACGATGACGGTGAAACCCGCCACGCGCGGGCCGCCTCAGGCGCCGGCGGCGGGATTCGGCTCGTCGAGCCGGCGCGCTTCGCTTTCGAGCAGCACGGCGATGCCGTCGCGGATCGGATAGGCCAGTCCGGCGGCGCGCGAGATCAGTTCCTGGTTGGCGCGGTCGTACTCGAGCCGACCCTTGGTGACCGGGCAGACGAGGATCTCAAGCAGGCGATGGTCCATCGGCACGTTCCGCGGTGGCTGACAGGGGCCGGAGCTTCGCTTCGACCAGATCGACGAGCGCCGGATCGATCCGGGTGCGCAGGCTGACGGCGCAGATCCTGCCGTCGGACTTCGTGGCCGCGCTGGTGGCGCATTTTACGGCGTCCTTTTCGGTGACGAGGGCGACGTCGTAGTCGCGGCCGGCGAAGGGGCTGGCGGCGTAGTCGAAATGATCGGGCAGCGCGACGGCATCGAAGGCGAGCCCCGCCGCCCGCAGCATGGCGAAGAACTGTTCCGGAGCGGCGATGCCGGCGGCGGCAACGATCCGCACCGGCTTGCGCTGCTGCTCCTCGACCAGCGCGTCGATCGGGGCGCGGCGGCGCGGGTCGGCGAGCGCGTAGACCTCGCCGAGCGCGCTCTGCATCCTGAACACCGGGCGTTCCAGCCGCACCGGCGGCACGTCGCCGTTCAGAACCACGCCGTCGACGGTGCCGAGGCGGCGCGGCGGTTCGCGCAGCGGTCCGGCGGGCAGCAGCCAGCCGTTGCCCAGCCCCCGAAAGTGCAGCACCGCGAGCTCGATGTCGCGCCCCAGCCGCGGGTGCTGGAGACCGTCGTCGCAGACGACGACGTCGCATTTCGGATGCAGCGAACGCAGCACCCGGGCCGCGGTGACGCGGTCGGCGCCGACGACCACCGGCGCCGCCGCCTGCTGCGCGATCAGCAGCGGCTCGTCGCCGACTTCGTCGGCACGCGAGGCGGCCTCGACCGGCCTCACCTCGTCGGCGCGGCGGCCGTAGCCGCGCGAGATCACCCCGGGACGCCAGCCGCGCGCCTTCAGCTCGCGCACCAGTGCGATCACCAGCGGCGTCTTGCCGGCACCGCCGGCATAGAGATTGCCGACCACGATCACCGGCACGCCGATCCGCCACGATCTGAGCAGCCCGCTGCGATAAAGCCCGGCGTGAAGCGCGCGTCCTGCGGCATAGACCCAGGACAGCGGCAGCAGGGCGCAGGCGATCGGGCCGCGTCGCGTCCAGGCGCGGGTGATGGCCGCCTCGAGCCGCGCCCGGAACCCGGCCGCCAACGGCAGGCCCGTCACCTGCCCGGAGCCGGCGGCGCCCGTTCGGTGATGAAGCTGATGCGCGACAGCCGGGCGATGCGGGCCGCATCCATCACGTTGATCACCGCCTGATGCGGCGCCTGCGCATCGGCGTGGATGACCACGATCGGATCGTTCAGGCCCTGCGCGGCGCGCGTCAGGGCCTGCGCCACGGCGCCGGGATCGGTGTTCGGCAGCACGACGCGATCGAGCGCGAAGCGGCCATCGGCGCCGACGCCGACGACGATCTCGTTGATCCGCGCCTCCGACGGACTGGCTTCGGCGCCGGGCAGGCGCAGGCGCAGCTCGCTGAAGCGGGCGTAGGTCGTCGTCACCGCCAGGAAGATCAGGACGATCAGCATGACGTCGATCAGCGGAACCAGGTTCAGTTCCGGTTCTTCGTCGAGCGGGCGGCGGAACCTCATCGCGGCGCGGCGTCGTAGCGGTCGGCGAACAGCACCTCGAGCAGCTGCTGCGCCTGGTCTTCCATCGCCACCAGGTACTCCTCGATCTTCGACTTGTAGTGGCGGTAGAACATCACCGCCGGCACGGCGACGATGATGCCGAAGGCGGTGCAGTACAGCGCGATCGAGATGCCGTGCGCCAGCTGCTGCGGGTTAGATCCCGCCTGCTGCGAGGCGAAGATCTCGATCATGCCGATCACCGTGCCGAGCAGCCCCAGCAGCGGCGCGATCGAACCGATCGAGCCGAGCAGCGACAGGTAGCGCGACAGGTCGTGCGCCACGTGGCCGCCGACATTGGCCACCGCGGCGCCGGCGATCGCCCGCGGCGCGCGCACGTTGCGCAGCGCCGCCGCCAGCACGCGCCCCAGCGGCGAGTGCGACTCCAGCTTGAGGATGACCTCCGGCGTGATCTGGCGCCGGGAGTGCAGCGACAGCACGTCCCGGAGCAGCGCCGCCGGCAGGACCTTTTCGCGGCGCAGCGCCACCGCCCGTTCGATGATCAGCGCCAGAGCGACGATGGAGGCAATGATCAGTGGCCAGATCGGCCAGCCGATGGCCTGTACGATCGCAAACACGGGATCTGCGCGATGCCTGAGCGGGTTTTCGAAGACGGCAGTGTAGTGGCTGCGCCACGGAGCCCCTGCGCCCCCGGCCGCTGTGGACAAGTTTGTGAACAAGTGGGTCAGGGCGGTCGAAGACCGCTGCGTCTGCTGCCCCGCAGCGCCCGGCCACTGCCCGGCGAGTTCGGAAAGTGGCTTACGAATCAGCGGCTTGAAAGCATTCGGTCGGCGCGGCACGCGGTTGCGCCGAAAAGAGCCAAGCGTGGCGCGGAAATGTGGAAAGGTACTGGGCGAAAAGCCGCATGGAATCTGGACTTCCGCAGACGGACCTAGATCTGGCGCGGGAAACCATCACGGTTTCCCTGCTGAACCGCGCCGTTGCTGGCTTGCTGTCGCAAAGCTTCCGGCTGGTGCGGGTTCGCGGGGAGGTCGCCAACTTCACCCGCGCCGCCAGCGGCCATTGGTACTTCACGCTGAAGGACGATCGCGCGCAGGTGCGCTGCGCCATGTTCCGCGGCCGCAACCAGCTGGCGGAGCTGCAGCCGCGCGAAGGCGACGAGATCGAGGTGCTGGCCCAGGTTGGACTGTACGAGCCGCGCGGCGAGTACCAGCTCACGGTCGAGTCGCTGCGTCGATCGGGGCTCGGGCGGCTGTACGCGCGGTTCCTGGAACTGAAGGCGCGGCTTCAGGGCGAGGGCCTGTTCGACGCCAAGCGGTCGCTGCCGCCGTTCCCGCGCACGATCGGCGTCGTGACCTCGCTGCAGGCGGCGGCACTGCGTGACGTGCTGACGACGCTGGCGCGACGGTCGCCGCAGGTTGCCGTCATCGTCTACCCGGTTCCGGTCCAGGGCGAGGGCGCCGGCGCCCGCATCGCGGCGATGCTCGATGCGGTGTCGCGCCGGGCCGAGGTCGATCTGGTGCTGCTGGTGCGCGGCGGCGGGTCGATCGAGGATCTGTGGGCATTCAACGACGAGGCCGTGGCGCGGGCGATCCGCGCTTGCGCGATGCCGGTCGTCGTCGGCGTCGGCCACGAGTCCGACGTCACGATCGCCGACTTCGCCGCCGATCTGCGGGCGCCGACGCCGACCGCCGCGGCCGAACTGGCGGCGCCGGACCGCGCGGCTCTGCTGCGCGCGATCGACGACAGGGCGGGGCGGCTACGTCGCCTGGCGGGCGGCGTAATGCAGCGGGCGCAGCAGCGCCTGGACTACGCCCAGCGCACGCTAGCCAGTCCGCGGGCACCACTGGCGGCGCTGGTGCAGCGGGTGCAGTCGCTGCGGCTGCGCGGCGGCCATGCGCTGGCACGCCGCGTCGAGGCGCTGCGGCGGCGGGCCGAGCAGCTGTCGGCGTCACTGCGCCGCGCCACGCCGCGGCCTGAGGCCCGAAGGCTCGGACTGCAGCGGCGCGGCGCCGCGCTCGCGGCCGCCGCGCGGCACGAGTTGCATCGACACCGCAGCCGCTTGCACTCGCTCGAAGCAAGGCTGCACGCGCTCGATCCGCACGCCGTGCTGGCGCGCGGCTACGCGCTGGCGCTCGACGCCGACGGTCGTGTGGTGACCGACTCCGGCAGGCTCGCCGTCGGCGACCTGCTGCGGCTGCGCTTTGCCCGTGGCGGTGCCAGCGCGCGCGTCGAGGCGACCGAGCCGACAGCGGCCGAGCCGCGACCCCACGACAGCCAAGGGGATGCGGGCGGCAGCGAGGGGCGGCCTCGCTAGAATCCGCGGCACCACGACCGAAGGAGAACATCGATGGAACACGCCCTGCCGCCGCTGCCTTACGCGATGGATGCATTGGCGCCGCACATCTCGAAGGAGACCTTCGAGTATCACTACGGGAAGCACCACCAGGCTTACGTCACCAACCTCAACAACCTGATCAAGGGCACCGAGTTCGAGTCGCTGGGCCTCGAGGACATCGTCCGCAGGTCCTCCGGCGGCGTATTCAACAACGCCGCCCAGGTGTGGAACCACACCTTTTTCTGGAACAGCATGAAGCCCGGCGGCGGCGGTGAACCCTCGGGGCCGCTGGCCGCCGCGATCGCCGCCAAGTGGGGTTCGTTCGCTGCCTTCAAGGAAGCATTCGCCAAGAGCGCCGTCGGAAACTTCGGCTCCGGCTGGACTTGGCTGCTGAAGAAAGCTGACGGTTCGGTCGACATCGTGAATACCAGCAATGCCGGCACGCCGCTCACCGGCGCCGACCGGGCGCTGCTGACGATCGACGTGTGGGAACACGCGTACTACATCGACTACCGCAACGCGCGGCCGAAGTTCGTCGAGACCTTCCTGAACTCGCTCGCCAACTGGGACTTCGCGGCGAAGAACTTCGCCTGAGCGCGCCGGGCCGCCCCAAGCGCGAAGTCTTCGAGCGCAGCGAGAAGGTTCTCCACCAGCGCGCCGGGCCGCCCCAAGCGCGAAGTCTTCGAGCGCAGCGAGAAGGTTCTCCACCAGCGCGCCGGGCCGCCCCAAGCGCGAAGTCTTCGAGCGCAGCGAGAAGGCTCGCGACCAGCGGTTGGCGCTATCGAGACGGGGCCGGCGTCGACGCCGGCCCCTCGCGTCTACGGGCGGGCCGGCGGCTGCAGCCGGCCGAGCTTCGATCCCGGGCCGATGCCCCTGGCGGCGAACCAGCCCTGGGTCATTTCCAGCGCATAGCGGACCGGCCTGGCCGCGCAGTGTCGGTTTTCGTCGTGCGGCTTCATGTCGAGGATGTTGACGATCGTGCCATCGTCCTCGATGAAGGCCACCGAGAGCGGGATCAGCGTATTGCGCATCCACATGCAGTGGATCGCCTTGTCGTCGAAGATGAACAGCATGCCGTGATTCGCCGGCAGCGCCTGCCTGAACATCAGGCCGCGCGTGCGCGAGCCGTCGTTGGCGGCGATCTCGGCGGTGATGAGGTGGACGCCGGCGGTCAGTTGCGTGGTCGGCAGTGGCGACGGCTGCGCCGTCGCAGCGCCGGCAGCGAAGGTTGCGGCCGCGGCGAGCAGCAGGGCGATTGCGAGGGTCGGTGGGCGCATGGGCCGGCTTCCGGCGAAAGGTACGAGCTGGGGGCACGACGTGCTGCCCCTTTTTACCATCCCGCCCGGGACTTCCGGATCGCGAACGCTACCGGCCTGGGCGCGGGACCCGGCGACCGAACCCGCCGACGCGCCGTTGCGGATCGTCGGCGAAGTGGCGCTCGATGGCCGACGCAGGCGCGCGAGTAAACTCGCCGCCACACTGCGTGCGTCCCGGCAGCGATGGGCGCCGGCGCCTCGAGGCACGGGTTTTCGGCAAGGAGGGGAGATGTATCAACACATCAAGGTGCCCGCGGAAGGGCAGAAGATCACGGTCAACAAGGACTACTCGCTGAGCGTTCCCGATCAGCCGATCGTGCCGTTCATCGAAGGCGATGGCACCGGAGTCGATATCACCCCGGTGATGATCAAGGTGGTGGACGCCGCGGTGGCCAGGGCCTACGGCGGCAGGCGGAAGATCGTCTGGATGGAGCTCTACGCCGGCGAGAAGTCGACCCGCGTCTACGGCCCCGACGTCTGGCTGCCCGAGGAGACGCTCGCCGCGCTGCGCGAGTACGTGGTCTCGATCAAGGGCCCGCTGACGACGCCGGTCGGCGGCGGCAT
>CAYLZU010000188.1:0-6446 GCA_964388005.1 uncultured Burkholderiaceae bacterium | reverse complement strand
ACGTCAGCTTCAACTACGTCGAAGGCGAATCGCTGATCATGGCGATCAAGGACATCGCCGTGTCGTCCGGTTCGGCGTGCACCTCGGCCTCGCTCGAGCCGTCCTACGTGCTGCGCGCGCTCGGGCGCTCGGACGAGCTCGCGCACAGCTCGATCCGCTTCACGCTCGGGCGCTTCACCACCGAGGAAGAGATCGACTACGCGGTCGAGCACCTGAAGACGAAGGTGGCGAAGCTGCGCGACCTCTCGCCGCTGTGGGAGATGTACAAGGAAGGCATCGATCTGAACACCGTGCAGTGGGCAGCCCACTGAGGAGTCACCATGGCCTATAGCGACAAAGTCATCGATCACTACGAGAATCCCCGCAACGTCGGCTCGTTCGACAAAGGCGACGAGTCGGTCGGCACCGGCATGGTCGGCGCGCCGGCCTGCGGCGACGTGATGAAGCTGCAGATCAAGGTCGGCAAGGACGGCGTCATCGAGGACGCGCGCTTCAAGACCTACGGCTGCGGCTCGGCGATCGCCTCCAGCTCGCTCGTGACCGAGTGGGTCAAGGGTAAGACGCTCGAGCAGGCTGCCACCATCAAAAACACCCAGATCGCCGAAGAACTTGCATTGCCTCCGGTCAAGATCCATTGCTCGATTCTGGCCGAGGATGCGATCAAAGCGGCGATCGCCGACTACAGACAGAAGCACGGACTCGACAAGGCCGAAGCTGCGCCGCAGCCGCAACGTGCCGCGGCGTAGAGATCGTCATGGCGGTCACGATGACCGAACGGGCGGCGAAGCATGTCGCCGGCTTCCTCGCCCGCCGCGGCAAGGGGATCGGCGTTCGTCTCGGCGTGCGCACCACCGGCTGCTCGGGCATGGCCTACAAGCTCGAATACGCCGACGCCGCCAATCCGGAGGACCAGGAGTTCGAGAGCCACGGCGTCAGGATCCTGGTCGATCCCAAGAGCCTCGCGTACCTCGACGGCACCGAACTCGACTTCGTGCGCGAGGGCCTGAACGAGGGCTTCCAGTTCAACAACCCGCGCGAGAAGGACCGCTGCGGCTGCGGCGAGTCGTTCCGCGTCTGACCCCGGCCCGGCGGCTGCCGCGGCGGCGCGTTCCGTCGCGGTGCCGCGTGGCCACGAGCGCCGTCCCGTGACCGATCCGCGCCACGATCACTTCGCCCTGTTCGGCCTGCCGCCGCGCTTCGCCATCGACGAGGCGTCGCTCGACCAGGCCTACCGGCGCGTGCAGTCGCAGGTGCACCCGGACCGCTTCGCCGCCGCCGGCGCCGCCGAGCGCCGGGTGGCGATGCAGTGGGCGACGCGCGCCAACGAGGCGTTCCGCACCCTGCGTTCGCCGCTGGCCCGTGCGGCCTACCTGTGCGAGCAGCACGGCCAGCCGATCGACGCCGAGTCGAACACCGCCATGCCGGCCGACTTCCTGATGCAGCAGATGCAGTGGCGGGAGGAACTCGACGACGTGCGTGACGGCGACGCGGAGGTGGCGCGGGAGCTGGCGCGGCAGGTCGAAGCGCGGCGCGACGACGTGCTGGCGCGGATCGCGGCGGCGCTCGACGAGCGGCATGACTATCCGGCCGCGGCGGCGGCGGTGCGCGAGCTGCACTTCATCGAGCGCTTCCGCGAAGAACTCGCGGGCCACCTGGCGCGGGTCGCGGAGCATGGGCAGTGACATGGGCCCCCACGCTCACTGCGTTCGCTGTTCCACGGCCGGGCTTGCAGGCCCGGCCGGCTCGGCAGGCATTCGCCGGCACGGAGGCTGCGGCTCATGTCCGGCCTCGCCCCCGAGGGGGCGATCAGTGCCCTTCGGGCGGCCGGGCGGGCAGTGACATGGGCCCCCACGCTCACTGCGTTCGCTGCCCCCCGAGGGGGCGATCAGTGCCCTTCGGGCGGCCGGGCGGGCACTGATGGCGCTGCTTCAGCTCGCCGAGCCGGGCCAGTCGGCGGCGCCGCACCAGCATCGGCTGGCAGTCGGCATCGATCTGGGCACCACCAATTCGCTGGTGGCGACCGTCCGGCACGGCCTGCCGGAAGTGCTGCGCGACGAGGAGGGCCGGCCGCTGTTGCCGTCGATCGTCCGCTACCTCGCCGACGGCATGGTCGAAGTCGGACACGCGGCGCAGGCGCACCAGGCGAGCGACCCGCGCAACACCATCGTCTCGGTCAAGCGCTTCATGGGCCGCGGCGTCAAGGACGTGGCGCACGTGGAGAACCTGCCGTACGACTTCGTCGACGCGCCGGGCATGCTGCAGATCAAGACCGCGGCCGGGATCAAGAGCCCGGTCGAGGTGTCGGCCGAGATCCTGAAGACCCTGCGCCGGCGGGCCGAGGAGTCGCTCGGCGGTGAACTGGTCGGCGCGGTGGTCACGGTGCCGGCCTACTTCGACGACGCGCAGCGGCAGGCCACGCGCGATGCGGCGCGGCTGGCCGGCATCAACGTGCTGAGGCTGCTGAACGAACCGACCGCCGCCGCGCTCGCCTACGGCCTCGACAACTCCGCCGAAGGCATCTACGCCGTCTACGACCTCGGCGGCGGCACCTTCGACATCTCCATCCTCAAGCTCACCAAGGGCGTGTTCGAGGTGCTCTCCACCGGCGGCGACACGGCGCTCGGCGGCGACGATTTCGACCACCGCCTGTACTGCTGGGCGCTGGAGCAGGCCAACCTGTCGCTGCTGCCGCCGCCGGACCAGCGGCTGCTGACGGTGAAGGCGCGCGCCGCCAAGGAGGCGCTGAGCAGCAGGCCCAGCACGACCCTGCAGGCGCGGCTGTCGGACCACCGCTGGGTCAACCTGACCATCGGCGCCGACGCCTTCGCCGGCATGACGCAGCATCTGGTGGCCAAGACGCTCGCCGCGTGCCGCCGGGCGCTCGCCGATGCCGGACTGAAGCCGGCCGACGTCAAGGGCGTGGTGCTGGTCGGCGGCGCAACGAGGATGCCGCACGTGCGCAAGAGCGTGGCCGACTTGTTCGGCACCGAGCCGCTGACCGACATCGACCCCGACCAGGTGGTGGCGGTCGGCGCGGCGATGCAGGCCAACGTGCTGGCCGGCAACCGCAGCGCCGGCGACGACTGGCTGCTGCTCGACGTGATTCCGCTGTCGCTCGGGCTGGAGACGATGGGCGGCCTGGTGGAGAAGATCATCGCCCGCAATTCGACGATCCCGATTGCCCGGGCGCAGGAGTTCACCACCTTCAAGGATGGCCAGACGGCGATGGCGATCCACGTCGTCCAGGGCGAACGCGAACTGGTCGACGACTGCCGCTCGCTGGCGCGCTTCGAGCTGCGCGGCATTCCGCCGATGGTCGCCGGCGCCGCCCGCGTGCGGGTGACCTTCCAGGTCGACGCCGACGGGCTGCTGGCGGTGTCGGCGCGCGAGACCACGAGCGGTGTCGAGGCGTCAGTGACGGTCAAGCCGTCCTACGGCCTGCACGACGACGACATCACCCGCATGCTGGCCGAATCGATGGGTGCCGCCGAGATCGACATGCAGGCGCGGGCGCTGCGCGAACTCCAGGTCGAGGCGCGGCGGCTGCTGGAGGCGACGCAGCAGGCGCTCGCCGCCGACCGCGACCTGCTCGACGAGGCCGAATTCGCCCGCATCGCGCGCCTGATGACCGATCTCGTCGCGCGCGCCGAGGCCGGCGACGCGGCGGCGCTGAAGAGCGCGATCGAGCGGCTGGCGCACGGCACCGAGGAGTTCGCCGCCCGGCGCATGGACCGCAGCATCCGCGCCGCGCTGGCCGGCAGGCGCATCGACGACGTGCTGGCGAGGCAGGCCGAGTGACCCGCATCACCGTGCTGCCGCACGAGGAGATCTGCCCGGCAGGGGCCGAGATCGACGCCGAGCCCGGCAAGAGCATCTGCCGCAACCTGCTCGACCACGACATCGAGATCGAGCACGCCTGCGAGCTGTCGTGCGCCTGCACCACCTGCCACGTGATCGTGCGCGAGGGCTTCGACTCGCTCGACCCGAGCGACGAGGACGAGGACGACCTGCTCGACCAGGCCTGGGGCCTGACGCCGACCTCGCGCCTGTCGTGCCAGGCGATCGTCAAGGACACGCCGCTGGTGATCGAGATCCCCAAGTACTCGATCAACCAGGTCAAGGAGGGGCAGAAGAAATGAAGTGGACTGACTCGCTGGAGATCGCCATCGCGCTGGCGGAGAAGCACCCGGACGTCGACCCGAAGACGGTGCGCTTCACCGACCTGCGCCAGTGGGTGCTCGAGCTGCCGGGATTCGACGACGACCCGAAGCACTCGGGGGAGAAGATCCTCGAGGCGATCCAGATGGCGTGGATGGGCGAGGTCGAGTAGGGCCGGCTCAGAACTTCTGCGGCCGGAAGACGCCGACGTCGACGGTGAACAGCGTCACCGCGTAGTTCGGCGCGTAGCTGGCCAGCACGTGCTGCGCCAGCCGCTCGGCGACGGCGGCTTCGCAGATCACCTTCAGTTCGATCGAGCGGTCGGCTTCCCAGCGCGCCTCGCGGTCGCCGCGCTCGCCGCCGCCGCGTACGTCGCCGATCGTGTAGCCGTGCGCGCCAAAGGTGCGCGCGTCGTGCACCAGAGTCTTCTCCAGCGCGGCCTCGGCGATGATCACCAGCAGCTTGCGGGGGTGAGTGTCCATTAGTGGCCTCCGATCCAGCGCGCGTACTGAAGGTAAAGCGGGATGCCGACGAAGATGTTGAACGGGAAGGTGATGCCGAGCGCCACCCCGATCGACAGCGCCGGGTTAGCCTCGGGTACGGCGATGCGCATCGCCGTGGGCGCGGCGATGTAGGAGGCGCTGGCGGCGAGCGTGGCCAGCAGCGCGGTGCCGCCGCTGGACAGTCCGATCAGGTGGCCGACCACGGCGCCGATCAGGGCGAGGACCAGCGGCGCGCCGATGCCGAAGCCGAGCAGGAACGGCCCGGCGCGCCTCAGGTCGCCGATGCGCCCGCCGGCAACAAGCCCCATTTCGAGCAGGAACAGCGCCAGCACCCCCTTGAAGAGGTCCGTGAACAGCGGCGCGATCGGCTGTGCGCCCTCGGGCCCGACGATGGCGCCGATCGCCAGCCCGCCGAGCAGCAGCACGCTCTTGCCGAACACCACTTCGTGCGCGAACGCGCCCCACGCGATGCGACCGCCGCCGCCGGCGCGCGCCAGCACGATGCCGACGACGATGCCCGGCGCCTCCATCAGCGCAACGATGAGCGGCATGTGGCTTTCGGCGTCGATCGACCGCGCGGTGAGAAAGCTCGTCGCCACCGCGAAGGTCACCACCGACACCGAGCCGTAGTGGGCGGCGATCGAGGCCGCATCGGCGCGGGCGAGCTTCAGCCGCAGCAGCGGGAACAGCAGCAGCGGGATCGCCGCGCCGAGCGCGATGGCGGCGAGCGCCTGCGGCAGCACGGTTGCCAGTGGCTGCTGTGCCAGCTGCACGCCGCCTTTCAGGCCGATGGCCAGCAGCAGGTAGATGGCCAGCGCCTCGTACAGCGCCTCGGGCAGGCGCAGGTCGCTCTTCGCGATGCGCGCGATCAGCCCGAGCAGGAAGAACAGGACAACCGGGTCCATCGTCGCTCAAGCGGGCGCGCGCCGCAGCAGCGCGTCGAGCGTGACCAGCGCCGCTTCGAGCGTGAACTCCTCGTGTTCGATCGCCGCGACGACGGCGGGCACGTCGCGGCATTCGATCTCCGCCACCTCACCGTCGCGGTTTCGTGGTCGCGCCTGCGGCGGCAGGGTGGCGTCGAAGACCTGCACATCCTCGACCTGGAAGCCCTCGGGCACGGGCCGCGTGAAGCGAATGCGCCCGCCTCGCTGCAGCGGCCAGCCGGAAATGTCGAGCCCGGCTTCCTCCATCGCCTCGCGTGCCAGCGCGGTCTGCTCGTCTTCGCCGGCAGGCACCATGCCGCCGACCAGGTTGTCGAGCAGGCCTGGATCGATCTGCTTGTGCGCCGCGCGCCGGGCCACCCAAATGCGGCCATCGCCGGCGAACGCGTTCAGGTGCACCGCCGTCGTGGCGATGCCCAGCGTGCGGCAGGCGGCGCGCTCGATCACCGCCAGCGGCGGTGCATCGGGCGCGGCACGGACGTCGAGCGGCTCGTCGCGCCAGCCGCGGAGCCAGCCGGCGTCGCGCAGCCGCAGCGCGGCGTCGTGCAGCCGCGCTGTGCGTTCCGCGGCATCGAGGCTGTCATCGCGCATCACCAGGCGGGAATCGACCAG
The DNA here is from genome assembly GCA_964388005.1 of uncultured Burkholderiaceae bacterium. Taxonomy (GTDB): domain Bacteria; phylum Pseudomonadota; class Gammaproteobacteria; order Burkholderiales; family Burkholderiaceae_F; genus JADJWR01. The sequence continues at coordinate 232 of CAYLZU010000188.1, read as the reverse complement.
CGCGAAGTGCGGCGTGGCGGCGGCCAGAAAGCTCGCCACCTCGGGGCTGGCGATGCCGACCTCGCGGCCGGCGATCACCACCGGCAGCCAGTCGCGCGGCGGCGGCTGTTGCGCGCGCCGCAGCAGTAGGTCTTGCAGCGCGCGCAGCCGTGCGGCGTCGATCAACCGCGCTCCTCAGGCCGCATGTGCGGAAACAGGATCACGTCGCGGATGCTCGGCGCGTCGGTGAGCA
>CAYLZU010000187.1:640-6457 GCA_964388005.1 uncultured Burkholderiaceae bacterium | reverse complement strand
GCCGACCTTCGGCGGCATCAACCTCGAGGACATCAAGGCGCCGGAATGCTTCGCGGTCGAACGCAAACTGCGGGCGCGGATGAAGATTCCGGTGTTCCACGACGACCAGCACGGCACCGCGATCATCGTCGCCGCGGCGATCCTGAACGGACTGAAAGTGGTCGGCAAGGATCTCGCAACCGTCAAGCTGGTCACCAGCGGCGCCGGCGCGGCGGCGCTTGCGTGCCTCGACCTGCTGGTCGACCTCGGGCTGCCGCGCAGCAACGTCTGGGCGACCGACATCGAGGGTGTGGTCTACGAGGGCCGCACGGCGCTGATGGACGAGGAAAAGCGCCGCTACGCGCAGCCGACCTCGGCCCGCCGGCTCGCCGACGTCATCGAGGGGGCCGACGTGTTTCTCGGGCTGTCCGCCGGCGGCGTGCTCAAGCCGGAGATGGTGGCGAAGATGGCGGCGCGGCCGCTGATCCTGGCGCTGGCCAATCCCAACCCGGAAATCCTGCCCGAGGATGTGCGCGCGGTGCGCGCCGACGCGCTGATCGCCACCGGCCGGTCGGACTATCCGAACCAGGTCAACAACGTCCTCTGTTTCCCCTTCATCTTCCGCGGCGCCCTCGACGTCGGCGCGACGACGATCACCAAGGAAATGGAAGTCGCCGCCGTGCAGGCGATCGCCCAGCTGGCGCAGGAGGAGTCGAGCGAGGAAGTGGCGAGCGCCTACGGCACCCGCGAGCTGTCGTTCGGCCCCGAGTACCTGATCCCGCGGCCGTTCGATCCGCGGCTGATGATGCGCATCGCTCCGGCAGTGGCGGCGGCCGCCATGGCGAGCGGCGTGGCCACGCGGCCGATCGCCGACCTCGACGCCTATCGCGGCCAGCTGCAGCAGTTCGTCTATCACTCCGGCACGTTCATGAAGCCGATCTTCGCCGCCGCAAGGAAGGCGGTGGCCGGCGGCGGCCGAGGCCGCATCGTCTTCTGCGAAGGCGAGGACGAGCGCGTGCTGCGCGCGGTCCAGGTGGTGCTCGACGAAGGGATCGCCCGGCCGATCCTGATCGCCCGTCCGGCGGTGCTGGAGCGGCGGCTGGAGCGCTTCGGCCTGCGGATGACGCCGGGAAGGAGCTTCGAGATCGTCAATCCCGAGCTCGACCCGCGCTACCGCGACTACTGGCGCACCTACCACGAGATGACCGAGCGGCGCGGCGTCACGGCGCAGTACGCGAAGATCGAGATGCGACGGCGGCTGACGCTGATCGGCGCCATGATGGTCCACAAGAAGGATGCCGACGGCATGATCTGCGGCACTTTCGGCGGCTTCGAGCAGCATCTGCAGTACATCGACCAGGTCATCGGTCATCGCCAAGGCGCCGCAGTCTATGCGGCGATGAACATCCTGATGCTGCCGGGGCGGCAGGTGGCGCTGGTGGATACCCACGTCAATGTCGACCCGAGCGCGGCCGAGATCGCGGAGATCACCGTGATGGCGGCCGAAGAGCTGCAGCGGCTCGGCATCACGCCGCGGGCGGCGCTGCTGTCGCACTCCAACTTCGGCTCCAGCCGCACCGCCTCGGCGGAGAAGATGCGGGAGGCGCTTGCCCTCGTGCACCGGCGTGATCCCTCGCTCGAAGTCGACGGCGAGATGCACGCCGACTGCGCGCTGGACTCGGCGCTGCGCCGCTCGATCCTGCCCAACTCGACCTTGCGCGGCGACGCCAACCTGCTCGTGCTTCCCGGCATCGACGCCGCCAACATCGGCTACAACCTCCTGAAGACCGCCGCTGGCAACAACGTGGCGATCGGGCCGATCCTGCTGGGCGCGGCGCGGCCGGTGCACATCCTCACCGCATCGGCCACCGTGCGCAGGATCGTCAACATGACGGCGCTGACGGTGCTCGATGCCAATTCACCTCGCTGAGTCGTTCCTGTCGGAAGGTTCGCCCCTCGGCTGGAGAGCTGGCGCGCGGCGCCGCGGGGCGGAGCGCGGCACGATTGAAATCCGATGACCGCACTGCGTCTGGCGCTGTGGCTGCTGCTGTCGGCAGCGCTTGCGCTTGGGTCGGCATGCGCCCGCGAGGATCCGGCGGCGACGGCGCGCCCGTCGCATGCGGTTGCCGAAGTCGCGCTCGATTCGCTGCCGGTCGAGGCGCGGCAGACCCTGGCTTTGATCCGGCAGGGCGGTCCGTTTCCGTATCGCAAGGATGGGACGGCGTTTCACAATCGCGAGCAGCTGCTGCCGCCCCGGCCGCGTGGTTACTACACCGAATACACCGTGCCGACGCCCGGCAGCCGTGACCGCGGTGCGCGGCGAATCGTCGCCGGCAGGGGCAGCGCCGGCAATCCCGCCACCAGCGGCGAGTATTACTACACCGACGATCATTACCGCAGCTTCCGGCGGATCAGGCCATGAGCCCGCGGGGCCGTCCCAAGGGCGAATCCTTCGAGCGCAAGCGAGAAGGTTGCCCGATAGACCCGCGGGGCCGTCCCAAGGGCGAATCCTTCGAGCGCAAGCGAGAAGGTTGCTCGATGAGCTCGCCGGGCCGTCCCAGCGGCGAGCCCTTCGGGCGCCAGCGGGACCGTAGTCCACCGAGAGGGCGAGGCGCGCCCTTCGCGCTCATCCCGGAGCGCGCAATGGGGAGGGAATCGCGATGAGTGCGCGCAGCCGCGTAGCGAAGCCTGTCGAGGCGCTTCCGGCGCAGACCGTGCGCCGGCTCGCCGACTTCGGCGTCGACGATCTGCGCCGCTGGGCGTTGCTATCGGGCCATGAGTTCGTGCTTGCCGATTGCTCCGACTGCGTCGGCAGGCAGGCCGTGCTGACGGCGATCGGGCGCGCCTTCGCGTTTCCCGATTGGTACGGAGCCAATCTCGACGCGTTGTACGACTGCCTGACCGACCTTCCCGATCGCGGCGCTCCCGGGTGGATCGTGGTGCTCGCCCGGCTGCCGGACGCGCCGGGATTCGGGGCCGAGGATCGGGCCGCGCTGCTCGACGTCTTTCGCGATGCGGCGGAGGAGTTCGCGCGGCGCCGGGTCGGCCTGCGCGTGTTCTTTTCCTGAGCCGGCCCGCCGTTCCACGGCCGGGCAAGCAGGCGCGGCCTTCTTCTTCGCGGCGGCAAGCGCAAACAGCTGCGCTTGCCGGATCCTGCCCTGCCCCGAGGGCGAGCCCTTCGAGGGCAGGCAAGAAGATCGTCGACCCGCTGCGCCGATCAGCGCGGCGTCAGTTGCGACAGCATGCCAAGGACATCGTCGATGCCGGCGGAGGGAATCTCGCCTTCCGGCGTCAGCTGATCGACCGCCTGCGGCAGCAACTGCGCGAGTTTGCCGCCGAAATCCTGCTCATCGAGGCCGGCGCTGGCCGCCATCTGCTGCATGTTGCTCCGGCCGAAGACCTGCATCAGCTGCTCGACCGAAATCGGCATGGTCTGGCCGCGGCCGATCCAGCTTTGCGCCTGTTCCCCGAGGCCCGCCCGCTGAAACTGCTGGACCAGACCCGCCAGTCCGCCGGCGTCCTTGTCCGACAGCAGCGCGGAGAGGATCTGCATCAGCGGATCCTGGCCCTGCCGTTCTCCTATCATTCCCTGCAAGGCGCCGGAAAGCAGTTTGTCGAGCATGTCAACCTCCGCGATTGGAACGACTTGAACCTGGACTCGCGGCGAGGTCGCCGCCGAGCGCCTGCAATGCCGCCAGTGCCGCCACGCCGGCCGTCTCCGTGCGCAGGATACGCGGGCCGAGTCGGGTCGGGACGAACCCCGTTCGTGCGGCAAGCGCCCGTTCATCCTCTGCCAGCCCGCCTTCCGGGCCGACGAGAAGCACGGCGCCGCGGTCCGGCACCAGTGTCGGCAGCGGACTGGTTGCATCGGGCAACAGCACCAGGCGGCTTGCATCGACCGGCGCCGCCGCGAGCGAAGCTCCCAGGGTCTGATGAAAGCGGATCGGCGGAACACGGTTGCGGCCGCACTGGCAGCAGGCCGCCTGCGCCACGCCGCGCCAGTGCTCCAACCGCCTCGCGGCGCGGGCGGCATCGAGCCGCACGACGCTGCGCCTTGCCGGCGCGACGGCGATGGCCTCGACTCCGAGTTCGACTGCCTTTTCGACGATCCAGTCGAGCTTTTCGGCTGCCACCAGTGACTGCAGCAGCGTCAGCTTCAGCGGCGATTCGCGTTCGACCGGCGCAAATGCTTCGATATCGGCGAAGGCGCGGTCGGCGACGGTCCTGAGTCCGGCGCTGAATTCGCCGCCGCGGCCGTTGAACAGGACAATCGGCGCGCCATCGCGAAGCCGCAGCACGCGCAGCGCATGGTGGGCGGCATCGTCGGGCAACCGGAACGCTTCGCCGACCGTCGGCGCGCCGTCAACGAAGAAGCGGGGCAGCATCGATTCCGGCAAAAAAACGCCCGGCGCGAGGCCGGGCGGAGCGTTGCGTCATGCCTGCGGCAGGCGCGGCGAGAGCAGTGTCAGGCCGCCAGCCGCGCCGGCTGCTGCTGCGGATCGGTCAGCGCCTTGACGAAGTTGGGCAGCGCGAACAGCGCCCCGTGGACGTCGGCGTTGTAGTACCTCAGTGAGCCGATGCGCCGCTCGCGCAGCCGCGCCGCGATGGCATCGGCCGTCATCAGCCGCGGGTTGACGCTGTCGCTGGCGATGCCCAGGCACCACAGCGAGCCGTACAGCGGAATGAACAGCGACAGCGGCTGCACCAGCTTGAAGACTCTGCGCAGGCTGGCGGCGTTCCTGCGCACCGTCTCCGGCGCATACACCGGCGTGCCAAGGTGCAGCGTCAGCATGCCGCCGGGGTTCAGACGTTCGCGGCAGAGGCGGAAGAACTCCTCCGAGTACAGGTGGAACGCCGGCGTGTCGGGGTCGGTGAGGTCGAGCACGATCAGGTCGAACTTCTCGGCCGTGCTCTTCACGTAGTCGAAGCCGTCGCCGATCCTGATCTCGAGCCGCGGATCGTCGAGCGCGCCGCGGTGGATCTCGCCCAGGTGCGTGCGCGCGACGTCGATCACCGCCGCGTCGAGCTCGGCCATCACGATGCGCTTCACGCTCGGGTGCTTGAAGATCTCCTCGGACGAGCCGCCGTCGCCGCCGCCAATCACCAGCACCGAGGCAGGGTTGGGGTGCGCGAGCAGCGCCGGATGGGTCATGCACTCGTGATAGAAGAACTCGTCCCTTTCCGACGTCATCAATCGGCCGTCGAGGCGGAACAGCCTGCCGAACTGCGGCGTGTCGTAGACCTCGACACGCTGGTACGGCGATTCGATCGTCTGCAGCCGCCGCGTGGCGGTGAAGCCGTACCCGGCGTTGGCGTTCAGCCAATCGAAGATCAGCTCGTTCGAGCCAGCGCCGCCCCCCGGCGCTTGCGCCGAGGCTCCGGCGGCGGCCGATTCCGTGCTGGCGCCGAGGTCGCCCCGGATGATCCGGTTGACCGTCTGGCTCCTCGGCCGGAACGCCACCATCAGCGCGTCGAACAGCTGCTGCGCCTTGCCGGTGTTGTCGTCGGTGAAGTTGCAGACATAGACGTCAAGCGTCACGCCACGCCGCTCAGGCCAGGTGTGCACGGCCAGATGCGACTCGGCGAGCAGCACCGCGCCGGTGATGCCCCCGGGCTGGCCGTTCCAGTCCGGGAACACGTGGTATTTCTCGTCGACGATCGTCAGCCCCGCGGCGACAGTCGCGTCGCGGCACAGCGTCGAGAGTTTGTCCAGATCCGTCAGCAGCGCGGAAGTGCAGCTGCAATCGAACAGATCACCCGTAAGGTGAAGTCCTTGCATCGTCATCCCCCAGCAGGTCCGCCCTAATCGACCTGAATCGCGGTTCATCACCGCAACCC
>CAYLZU010000187.1:0-630 GCA_964388005.1 uncultured Burkholderiaceae bacterium | reverse complement strand
GCGCGGCGCGCGGGTCGGTGACAGCTTTCGCTGCGTCGATTGGACCTGGCGGGGGAAGATGCCCAGACCGCGGGCAACCCGTTGCTTCCGGTACTCCGGATCGAATTTGGACTGCGGATGTTAATGGAATTCCCCCGCCGGCGAAAGCGGTTGGCGTGAAGGGAATTGGAGACCCTCCTCGACGATTGACCGCGGGCAGCAGAAGCCGCGCCGGCGGCGGCCCGTCCTCCCGTAACTGACAAGCTTCTGCCGGGCGCCAGCGCAGCCTGGCGGTCGCCACAGCTCCCGATACTCGCTCCGGTATGCCCGAAAGCCCGGTTCCGACCCTGCCCCCTGCGAATCGAGGTTCAACGCCGCGCGCGGGCGGCGATCATCGCCAGCGGCTCCGAGGTGTCGCTGGCGGTGCCGGCGCGGGAACGGCTCGCCGAGGCCGGCGTGCCGATGCAGGTGGCATCGATGCCGTCGATGACGGTGTTCGATCGCCAGGAAGCCCCTGCGGGTCGACGGTGCTGCGGGATCGGCTGCCGCGGGTCGTGGTCGAAGCGCGGGTCAGCGATCGGAATGGCCTGCGCATCGGCCGGCCGAGGCGGCTGCGGGCACTGCGGTAGTCTTCGCGCCGCGTCCGGGTTC
>CAYLZU010000186.1:3719-6459 GCA_964388005.1 uncultured Burkholderiaceae bacterium | reverse complement strand
GGCAAGCTGGTGCTGCGCCTGTCGGTCGGCGTCCTGATGCTGATGCACGGCATCCACAAGATCGGCGCCGGAGTGGACGGCATCGTCGGCATGGTGGCGCGGACCGGTCTGCCCGGCCAGTTCGGCTATCTCGTCTACGTCGGCGAGGTGCTGGCGCCGGTGCTGGTGATCATCGGCCTGTGGACGCGGCCGGCAGCCCTGCTGATGTTCGTCACCATGGTCGTCGCGATTTGGCTGGTGCACCCGAACGATCTGTTCCTGCTGACGAGGAACGGCGGCTGGGCGCTCGAACTGCAGGGGCTGTTCCTGTTCGGTTCGCTCGCCATCGCGCTGCTCGGCGCCGGCCGCTACAGTGTCGGCGGCGCCAACGGCCGATTCAACTGAGCTCGCCGGGCGGCGCGTCATCCTCGCCGTCCGCCGCCGCGCTGGCGCGGCTCCCATCCACTCTCCGCGGATCAATCAACCATGCAGTACCGCCGCCTCGGCCGTTCCGGCCTGAAACTGAGCGAGCTGTCGTTCGGCTCGTGGGTCACCTACGGCAACCAGGTCGACACGGCCGCGGCGCGCGAGCTGATGGCCGCCGCCTGGGACGCCGGCGTCAACTTCTTCGACAACGCCGAGATCTACGCCCGCGGCGAAAGCGAGCGGATCATGGGCGCGGCGTTCAAGGCGCTCGGCTGGCCGCGGCAGAAGTTCGTCGTCTCGACCAAGTTCTTCTGGGGTCTCGGCGACGGGCCGAACGAGAAGAACACCCTGAACGCCAAGTACCTGCGGCACGCGATCGAAGGTTCGCTGTCGCGCCTCGGCCTCGACTACATCGACCTCGCGTTCTGCCACCGCGCCGATCCGGCGACGCCGATCGAGGAGACGGTGTGGGCGATGCACCGGATGGTCGAACGCGGCCAGGTGCTCTACTGGGGCACCAGCGAGTGGAGCGCGGACGAGATCCGTGCCGCCTGGTCGATCGCCGAGCGGCATTCGCTGGCGAAGCCGGTGATGGAGCAGCCGCAGTACAACCTCTTTCACCGCAGGCGCGTCGAGCAGGAGTACGCGCGGCTGTACGAGGACATCGGGCTGGGGCTCACCACCTGGAGTCCGCTGGCCAGCGGGCTGCTCACCGGCAAGTACCGCGGCGGCATCCCCGAAGGCAGCCGCGGCGCGGTCGAGACCTATGCCTTCCTGCGGCCGCGGCTGACCGACGAGAAGGGCAACGAGATCGTCGGCCGCCTGGAGCCGGTGGCACGGGACCTCGGCTGCACGCTGGCGCAACTGGCGCTGGCGTGGTGCCTGAAGAATCCGCGCGTGTCCACCGTGATCACCGGCGCCACGCGGGTGGCGCAGGTGCAGGAGAACATGAAGGCGCTCGAGGTGGCGGCGCGGCTGACCGCCGAGGTCGTCGCGCGTATCGATTCGATCGTCGGCAGCCACGTCGAGTAGGCAGTGGACGGCGTTGCGTTCCGCAAGGCGATCGCCGCGGATTTGCCAGCGCTGCTGGAACTTCTCGTCGATGATGCCGTGGCGCAGGCCCGCGGCGGCTACACGGCGGACGTGACGCCGGCCGTGCGTGATGCCTTCGACGAAATCGTCCGCGATCCCAACAACGAACTGTGGCTCGGCGAACGCGGCGGCGAGATCGTGGCGATGCTGCAGTTGACCCTGATCCCGGGCCTGAGCCGCGGCGGCATGAAGCGGGCGCTGGTCGAGGCGGTGCGGGTGCGCGCCGACGTGCGCTGCCGCGGCGTCGGCGCGGCATTGATGGTGCACGTGGAGCAGCGGGCGAGGCAGGCCGGCTGCGGGCTGATGCAGCTCACGACCGACCGGCAGCGGCTGGACGCGCACCGCTTCTACGAGCGGCTTGGCTACGTCGCCAGCCACGTCGGCATGAAGAAGAAGCTGTGACGACGAAGCAGGTGAGCCGCACGGGTGGCCGGGCCGGGACGGGGGGCGAGACGCGCTGCACCCGTTGCGGCGCGCCGTTTCAGTGCGGCCTAGACGATCCCGGCGGCTGCTGGTGCGCCAGGCTGCCGCCGCTGCCGCCCGCGGCCTACGTCGACGGCGCCGGCTGCCTGTGCGAACGCTGCCTGCGCGACGCACTCGCCACGCCGCCCACCGTCGCTCGCCGCCCGTAGGCCGTCGGCCGGGCTGATGTCGCCGAAGCTTGCCGGGCCCGCGGCGGAGCCGGCCTCGTGCCGACCGTCATCGACGGCGCTTCCGTGCGCTGACGGCGGTCTTCCCCTGTCGAGCAGCGCCAGGCGCGTTCGCGGGCTGGCGACAGCGCCGCGCCAGGAGGGGGACTGCGCGTTGCCGCTGGCCCTTGCCTGCCGCTGCTACAGTGCCCCGGCATCGGATCGAGAGGAGCTCTTCGTTGCGTGGTCCGCGCTTCATCGAGGCTCGCGCCCCCGGCGTGGAGTCGCTGGTGGCCGAGGCCGAGGCCGGCCTGCTCGCCCGGCCGGCGCGGCTGCCGCCCAAGTTCTTCTACGACGCGCTCGGCTCGCGGCTGTTCGACGCCATCACCGAACTGCCCGAGTACACCCTGACCCGCGCCGAGGCGGCGATCTTCGCCGCCCATCTCGACGAGATCGCGGCTGCGGTCCGCCAGGCGGCAGGACGCGACGTGACGCTGGTCGACCTCGGCGCCGGAAGCTGCGAGAAGGGCGGGCGCCTGATCGAGCCGCTGGCGGTGGCGCACTACGTCGCCGTCGACATCTCGGCCGCGCACCTGCGGGCGGCGCTGGAGCGG
>CAYLZU010000186.1:0-3619 GCA_964388005.1 uncultured Burkholderiaceae bacterium | reverse complement strand
GCGCTCGGCGTCACCGCGGCCTTCAACCTCAACCTGCTGCGCCACCTGAACCGCCTGCTCGGCGCCGACTTCGACGTGCGCGACTGGCGCCACGTGGCGCTGTTCGATCGCGCCGCCGCGCGCATCGAGATGCACCTGGAGGCGCGCCGGGCGCTGGCCGTGCGCTGGCCGGGAGGCGAACGGCGCTTCGCGGCCGGCGAGCGCATCCACACCGAGGACTCCTACAAGTGGACGCGCGACGGCTTCGAGGCGCTGCTGCGCGAGGCCGGCTTCGGCCGCGTGCGGACATGGACCGACGAGGCCGGCTGGTTCGCGGTGATGCTCGCCGCCTGAGTTGCCGCCACCGCGTCGCTATTCAGCCGCCGCCGGCGCCGGCCCGGGCGGCAGCAACTGCCCGATCAGCGCGTCCTTCTCCGCCCACAGCGCGTTGACCCACTCCTGCATCCGGGCGCGGAACTGCGGATCGCTGGCGTAGTCGCCGCGGACGAACTCGGCCGGGATCTCGCGCTGGTCGACGCGCACGATCACATCGTCGACCCGGCCCGACAGCAGTTGCCAGAACTTCGGCGCCCCGTGCGGGTAGACGATGGTCACGTCGAGCAGGCGGTGGCAGTGCTCGCCGAGCGTCGACAGCGCCGTGGCGAGGCCGCCGCTGCGCGGCTTCAGCAGGTGGCGGTACGGTGACCGCTGCACGTCGTGCTTGGCCGGCGTGAAGCGCGTGCCTTCGAGGAAGTTGATCACCGAGGTCGGCACCAGGCGGAACTTCTCGCACGCCAGCCGCGCCCGCTCCAGGTCGCGGGCGCTGCTCATGCCGCCCCGCCGCTGCATGAACGGGAAGTCGAGCGCCCACCACGCCAGGCCGATCACCGGCACGTAGATCAGCTGCCGCTTGAGAAAGAACTTCAGCATCGGCACCCGGCCGCTGAACACCTTCTGCAGCACCAGGATGTCGACCCAGCTCTGGTGATTGGCGGCGACGATGTACCAGTCGTCGCGGCGCAGGCCGTCGACGCCGCTCACCTTCCAGCCGCGGTTGCCGGCGGCGGCGATCCAGGCATTGTTGACGCCGATCCACGACATCGCGATCCAGTTCAGCAGCCGGTCGACGAGCCGGCGCAGCGGCTTGTACGACACCGCGAGCTTCACCAGCGCCACCGGGACCATCAGGGTGCAGAAGAAGAGCACGTTGGCGGTCAGCGCCAGCGCGGAAACGCAGCCGCGCGCGGCGGCCAGCGCGCGCTGCGGCAAGGATTCGGCAGGTTGCATCGATGCGCCCGGAGGAAGCCGCATTTGACCTCAGTCGCGGCGGCGCTGCCATTGACGCAGCGCAAGCGGCCTGCGCGGCGCGTCATCTCGCGGCGCCGGCGAGCACGGGGCGCAGCGGCATCGCGCCGGCACCCGGACCGCGCTCGCGGATCGGCAGGTGGGCCAGCGCCGCCGCGGTGGCGAGCAGGATGTCGAGCAGCCACACCCAGCGGTAGCCGCCGGTCAGTTCCAGTTCGAGCCCCCCGATCCAGACGCCGAGGAAGCTGCCGACCTGGTGCAGCGCCATCGTCACCCCGAACAGCACGGCGATGTTCTTCGCTCCGTAGAGCTTGGCGATGATGCCGCTGGTGGGCGGCAGCGTCGCCATGTAGGTAATGCCCATCCACAGCGCGAAGCCGAGCATCACCTCGCGGCTGGCGGGCGCGAGCAGGAACAGCGCCACGCCGGCGGCGCGCAGCGCATACAGCGTGCCGAGCAGGTTCTTCATCGGCATCCGCTGCATCAGCCAGCCGGAGGCGAGGCTGCCGGCGATGTTGCAGAGGCCCACGATCGCCAGCCACAGGCCGGAGAAGCTTGGGGAGAAGCCGCACAGCTCGAGCACGCCCGGCATGTGCGTGGTCAGGAACGAGATGTGAAAGCCGCAGACGAAGAAGCCGGCGGTGATGAACCAGAAGCTCGGCTGGCGCAGCGCCGTCCGGGCATCGATCGGAGCCGCACCCAGATCGCCGACTTCGGCCGCCAGCGGCGGGCGGCGGAACACGAGCGCCGCAGGCAGCGCCGCGACGACCAGCGCCGCGAAGACGAGCATCGCGCCCTGCCAGCCGATGCCGCCGATCAGCAACGCCGCCAGCGGCGCCAGCAGCAGCTGTCCGGCCGAACTGCCGGCACTGACCAGCCCCATCGCCAGGCCGCGCCTGCCGGCCGACACCCGTTGCGCCACCGCGCCCATCAGCAGCGGTGCGCCGCCGGAAGCGGCGCCGGCGGCGCCGGCGACAAGGAGCGTGGCCATCAGCGCCGGGCCGCTGGCGGCGACGGTGATCAGCGCCAGCCCGATGGCGGAGACCAGGCCGCCGGCCGCGATCACGCGCGCGGTGCCGAAGCGTCCGGCCAGCAGTCCCGCCAGGGGCTGCGCCGCGCCCCAGCCGAGCTGGCTCAGCGCGAAGGCGAAGCTCACCGTCGCCGCACCGAGCGCGGTGGCGGTGTTGATCGGGCCGATGAACAGCCCCATCGAGGAGCGCGTGCCCATCAGCATCGCCATCAGCACGCCTGCCGCGAGCACCGGTGCGATGAACGCCGGCGTCGGTTCCGAAGTCTTCACGTTGCGCCTCTGTGTCCAGCCGTCTGGCCGCGCGCAGGGCGCGGCATCCCATGGCTGGGCACGTTAGGCAGCGGCGGTTATTGCCCGATTTCCGCTGCCCTGCGCTTTGTTCAGCCGTGTTTCAGCGACGTAACGGCGCTCGATGAGCCGGAGGTTTCGTCACCGAACGGCGAGGAGCAGGCCGATCGGCAAAGCGGCGCGAGTGCTTCGCGGGGCGCGCGCCGCAGGGGGGGCGACAGACGTTCAGCCCGGCGGCTGCCGGGAAGCGGCGTCGATGCAGGACGAGAGGAACTCGCGCTCGTGTGCCGGCGGCGGCCGCGGGGTGTCGAAGACTTCGATCACCGCCGCGCGCAGGAAACGCGTTTCACTGTCGCCATGGACGAACCAGCGGTTCTCCGGCCGCATCGACGACAGCAGCACGATGTCCTCGTCGAAGCGGCCGACGAACTTCTCGCGGCTGATGCCGTTGTCGCGCGCGCGGGCGGCATTGCCGATGAACTGGGAAGCCTCGCGGCACTCGCCGGGCTCGACCGTGATCGCCGGCGCCGGCAGCGCCGACAGCGCCAGGGCCACCGCCGCAGCGAGTCCGCTCATCGTCGTGCTCCCCGTTCTGCGCGGCGCCCGCCGCGCGCGGCCGTCGCGCGGCCGACCTTCAGCTTGCCGCGTTTCGTCGTGCACGAAAACCGCGCCGGCGGCCGTTCGTCGGCGCTTCGTGCGATGCGGCGCAGCAGCGTATTGGCGCGGCTGACCTCCGGCGCGATCCGGTCGCGCGACGCTGCCCACATCGGCGCGCGCCCGGGCCAGCCCGCCGCACGGGGCAGTGTCCCGGCAGCGGGACGCCGTCGCGTATCCTTCGCGCTCCGCTCGACGCCGCGCCCTTGCGCGACCGCAGTCGCATCCCGATGAACGCCCCCGAAACCGCCCCCGCGCTGCTGCGCGACGTCGAGCGAAGGCGCACCTTCGCCATCATTTCGCACCCCGACGCCGGCAAGACCACGCTGACCGAGAAGCTGCTGCTGTTCGGCGGCGCGATCC
>CAYLZU010000185.1:0-6478 GCA_964388005.1 uncultured Burkholderiaceae bacterium | reverse complement strand
CTGCGCCAGCAGCGCCTGCAGCCGCGGGTCGCAGTCGAAGTCTGGGAAACCCTGGCCGAGGTTGACCGCGCCGTGCTTCGCCGCCAGTGCCGACATCACGGTGAACACCGTCGTGCCGACATTCGGCAGCTTGCTGTCGAGGTGCATCGTGGCCATCGCGGGTCGGGAGGGAAGCCTCAGCGATCGTACGTCAACGCCGCCACCGGGCTGGCGATGCGCAGGCCGGCGGCCTCCGCCCGCCGCGCCAGCGCCAGCAGCGCCTTGTCGCGCGTCAGCAGCCAGCGGGCCCCGGCGCTGAAGGCGGCGTCGAGGAACTTCTGATCGCCGGCATCGGCGCAGACGAGCGGGGCGGGGTGGACGGTGTCGATCGCATCGCCGCATCTCGACCACCGCGCGAGGATCCGGTCGCGGCCTTCGGCGTCGAGCCCGAACTCGGCGCGGCCGAGCACATCGGCGAACTCGGCGTCGCAGTCGGCGCTGCGCAGCGCCCGCAGCCGGTTCGACTCGAGCGCCCGGCGCAGGTCATGCACGCGCGGGTCGTCGAACAGCCACAGGTCGAGCAGCACGTTGGTGTCGATCACCGCGCCCGGTGTGTGCATCAGCCGCACAGCAGCACCGCGGCGCCCTGCACCCGGCCGCCGCGCAGGTCGGCGATCGCGGTGTTGGCGCGGGCCAGCGGGTAGCACTGCACATGCGTGCGCACCGGCACGCGCGGGGCCAGCGCCAGGAACTGCTCGGCATCGGCGCGGGTGAGGTTGGCCACCGATCGCAGCACCCGTTCGCCCCACAGCAGTTCGTAGGGGAAGGCGGGGATGTCGCTCATGTGGATGCCGCCGCAGACCACCGTGCCGGCCTTGCGCGTGGCGCGCAGCGCGGTCGGCACCAGGCCGCCGATCGGGGCGAACAGCACCGCGGCGTCGAGCGGTTCCGGCGGCAGCTCGGTGGAGCTGCCGGCCCAGGCGCAGCCGAGGTCGAGCGCGAACGCCTGGCTGGCGGCATCTCCCGGTCGGGTGAAGGCGAACACCTGCCTTCCTTCCCAGATCGCCAGTTGCGCGATCAGGTGCGCGGCGGCGCCGAAGCCGTAGATGCCCAGGGTGCGCGCGCTGCCGGCGAAACGCAGCGCCCGGTAGCCGATCAGCCCGGCGCACAGCAGCGGCGCCGCGTGGGCGTCGTCGTAGCCGTCCGGAAGAGCGAACGTGTGCGCCGCGTCGGCGACCATGTAATCGGCATAGCCGCCGTCGCGCGTATAGCCGTTGAACTGCGGTGCGTCGCACAGGTTCTCGCGGCCGGCCAGGCAGTGCTGACACCGGCCGCAGGTGGCGCCGAGCCAGGGCACGCCGACGCGGTCGCCCTCGCGGAAACGCTCGACGCCGTCTCCGAGCGCGACCACGCGGCCGACGACTTCGTGGCCCAGCACCAGCGGCAGCTTCGAATGCTCCAGATCGCCGTCGATCACGTGCAGGTCGGTGCGGCACACGCCGCAGGCGGCGACCTTCAGCAGCACTTCGCCCGGACCCGGGTCGCGCAGGTCCATCAACCGCGCCGCCAAGGGCCGGCCGGCGGCGTCGAGCACCATCGCCTGGACGCGGCGCGTCATCGTTCGTGCGGGTCGCGCGGCGCGTGCGCCAGCAGATCGTCGAGGGTTACGACCTCGAGCGCTTTCTCGTGCGTGGCGGCGGCCAGCACCGGCGGCGCCAGGCCGGCATCGAGCGCCTCCTTCCAGCGGCCGACGCACAGGCACCAGCGGTCGCCCGGCTTCAGGCCCGGAAAGTCGTACTCCGGTCGCGGCGTGACGAGGTCGTTGCCGCGGCGCTGCGAGAAGGCGAGGAACTCCGCCGTCATCACCGCGCAGACGGTGTGCGAGCCGAGATCCTGCGGCCCGGTGTGGCAGTAGCCGTCGCGGTTGAAGCCGGTGCGCGGCGAGGTGCAGCAGCAGGCGAGCGGCCCGCCGAAGACGTTGCGGGCGGACGACGGAAACGCCGGATCGCGCATGCGTCAGCGCGGCTGCGCCGCGAGCGTGGCTTCGACCCAGGCCGTCATCTGGTCGAGGCCGTTGGCCACCGCGATGTCGAAGGCGGCGACCGCGGCAGGCGCCGCCGCCTCGGTCGCCGGCGCCTCGGCGGCGAAGACGCGCAGACCGACCCGCGACCGGTCGCCGCGGCGGATCAGTTCGGCGCGCCACGCCACCCGCGCCGTTCCCGGCGGCGTCGAGACGTCGTGCACCATCGTCTCGAGCGCCAGCGTCAGCAGCCAGTCGGTCGCGATCGGCTGGCCGAGCTGGGTGACGACGGCGAAAGCGCCGCCGGCTTCGAGCCGCTGTTGCGCCAGCAGCGCCAGCCGCCGCGACGGCCGTTCGCTCCAGAGGGCGAACTGATAGAAGGACCGCTCCCCCGGCCGGCGCGAGAAGACGAGCTGGGTGGCATCGGCGATCGGGTCGCCGCCGATCGCCTGGATCGCCAGCCGCGGCGCCGGGCTCGCGGCCGGCGGCACCGGCGTTCGCGGGCGGGCGTCGTCGAGCTGGTAGTAGACGATCGGCGGCGCATCGTTGCTGCCGACGGTGACCGCCACGCAGCCCGCCAGCGGCAGCAGCGCCAGCGCCAGCAGGGCCGATCGCCGACGCCGCCGGAGCGCGGCGCGCAGTGTTTGCTGACAAGCGGTCACGGCAGCTTCTCGCCGGGGCCGAGCCGCGACCGTTCCGGCCCGAGCACGGCGGTGCGCGGGTCACTCAGGCGGTCGAGCGACCGTTGCATCGAATCGAGGCTCTGCCGCAGGTCGCCGATGGCGACCTGGAGCTGCTCGTCCAGGTGCGTGGCGCTGGTATCGAGGCGGCGCACGGCGCCGCTGATGTCGCCCTGCAGCGCCGTGACGGCGCCGGTCGCGGTCCGGATCGCGCGCTGCGCATCGGCGGTGGCGGCGCGCAGGTCGGCGACCAGCAGCCGCGAGTCGGCGAGCGTGGCGGCGGCGCCCTGGCCGACACTGTCGGTCGTGCGGCCGATCTGCTCCGCGGTCCGGCGCAGCTCGGCGGCGGCGCCGCCGACCTCGGCGATCGCCTTCTCCACCGCCGGCAGCTGCCTGCGCAGGCCATCGGTGATGTCGCGCAGGTTGGTGAGCGTGCCGGTGACGGCGAGCCGGTTCTCCAGCGACAGCAGCAGGCTCAGCCGTTCCATCGCCTCGCCGGCGACCTGCCCCAGCTCGGTGACCCGGCCGGCGATCTCGGCGGTGTCGGACTGTCCTTCGGCGATCACCGGGAAGCGTTCGCCCTCCGGCACCTTCGTCAGCAGCTGGCCGGGCGGCGGCGAGGTCACGAGCCGGATCTGGGCGATGCCGGTGACGAAGTTGCGCGTGATCACGGCGCCGGTGTTCTCGAACACCGGCGTGCGGCGATCGATGCGCACCACCACCCGGGCCCGGTTCAGGCGGTCGGTCGACAGCGTGTAGTCGACGACGCGGCCGACGCTGATGCCGCGCACGTTGACGTCGGCGCCGACCGCCAGCCCGTCGAGCGCCTGCTGCTCGAAGTAGATCGTGTAGCGGGCGAAGTCGCGCTCGGCGCCGGTGCGCTTCAGCCAGATCACCGAGGCGACCAGCAGCGCCACCAGCGCCACCACGGCCGCGCCGACATAGGTGTATCTCGCTTCAGCTTCCATCGCTGCGACCCGTCCCTGGCGCGAGCATTGTACGGACCGAGAAATAGGTGCGGATCCACGGGTGATCGTTGCCGACCACCTCGGCGACCGGGCCGTCGGCGATCACGCGGCCGTCGGCGAGCACGATCAGGCGGTCGACGACGGTGAGCAGGGTGTCGAGATCGTGGGTGACGAGGAACACGGTGATGCCGAGGTTGTCGGCCAGCGATCGCACCAGGGTGTCGAAGGCGCGCGCCGTCGGCGGGTCGAGACCCGAGGTGGGCTCGTCGAGGAACAGGATCTCGGGTTCGAGCGCCAGCGCGCGGGCCAGCGCGGCGCGCTTGCGCATGCCGCCGGACAGCTCGCTCGGCATCTTCACGCCGGCGTCGGCGTGCAGCCCGGCCTGCGCCAGCCGCAGCTTGACGATGTCCTCGCGCAGGGCCGGCGCGATCGGCGTGTGCTCCGCGAGCGGCACGGCGACGTTCTGCGCCACGGTGAGCGAGGAAAACAGCGCCCCGTCCTGGAAGGTCATGCCGAAGCGGCGGCGGACGGCGGCGACCTCCGACTCGCGCGCGCGCCACATGTCGGTGCCGAGCACCCGCACCGTTCCGGCACTGGGGCGGTGCAGGCCGATGATCTCGCGCAGCAGCACCGACTTGCCGGTGCCCGAGCCGCCGATCAGCGCCGCCAGCGTGCCGCGCGCGACCGCAAAGGAGACGCCGTCGTGCACCGTCGTCTCGCCGAAGCGGGTGACGATGCCGTCGACCTCGATCACCGCATCGGCGGCGGCCATCAGATGCCGAGCTCCTGGAACAGCACCGCGAAGGCCGCGTCGAGCAGGATCACCGAGACGATGCTCTGCACCACCGTTGAGGTGGTCGCCAGCCCCACCGCGCGGGTGTCGCGGCCGACATGCATGCCCATGCGGCAGCCGACGACGGCGATCGCCAGCGCGAACACCGGCGTCTTGATGAGCCCCGCGTAGACATGGGTGATCGACAGCGAGCCGTGCAGGCGATCGACGAACGCCGCCGGCGGAATCGCCAGCATGGCGTCTGCGACCAGCGCCGCGCCGGCCAGGCCGGCGACCAGGCCGATGAAGGCGAGCAGCGGCAGCGCCAGCAGCAGCGCCAGCACGCGCGGCACCACCAGCACCTGCATCGGCGACAGGCCGAGGGTACGGATGGCGTCGATCTCCTCGGTGAGCCGCATCGAGCCCAGCTGCGCCGTGAAAGCGGCGCCGGAGCGGCCGGCGATGATGACGGCGACGATGATCGGCGCGAACTCGCGCGACATGCCGATGCCGACGCCGTCGACGACGAAGATGTTGGCGCCGTACTTCTCCGCCTGCAGGCCGAGCAGGTAGGCGAACACGACGCCGATCAGCAGCGTCACCAGCACCACCACCGGGATGGCGTTCAGGCAAGACTGCTCGAGCTGCACCGTGAGCTCGCGCAGCCGCAGCCTGCGCGGGGCGATCGCCACCGCGAAGAATGCCACCAGCGTCTCGCCGAAGAAGCCTAAGTGGTCGACGCCCTGGCGGTAGATGATGCCGGTGTGGCGGCCGATGTTGGCGAGCAGGCGGCCGGGCCGTCGCGGCGGGATCTCCGCCAGCGTCTGCTGCCGCCGCAGTACGTCGTCGAGCACGCGCTGGTGCGGCGGCGAGAAGCCCTCCCAGCGGATCGACTGCTGCTCCAGTCCGAAGGCTTCGAGCGCGCGCAGCAGCGCCAGCGTCGCCGCCGAGTCGAGCGCGCTCAGGCGGGCGCCGTCGACGGTCAGCGGCGCGCGCGGACGGCTCGCCGTCAGCGCTCGAGCCAACCGCGGCAGTTCGGCCAGCAGCCAGTCGCCCGCAAGCTCGAGCCGCGTGCCGTCGGCGGCGAGCGCCAGAGGCCCTGTCGGCTCGGCTGCCATCGAGGTCAGGGCGCCGCGGCGAACTCGATGCGACGGTTGCGGAAGCGGCCGGCGTCGGTGCTGTTGTCGGCCAGCGGCCGGCTGCTGCCGAGGCCTTCGGCTTCCAGCGCCGCCGGGACGCCGCGCGCCTGCAGCGCCGACCGCACCGCCGCCGCCCGGCGCTGCGACAGCGCCAGGTTCGCGGTCGGATTGCCGACGTTGTCGGTGTGCCCGGTGACGACGATGCGCGTTCCTTCGGGCAGCGCCGCGATCACGCGCGCGGCCTCGTCGAGCAGCGGCTGCATCGCCGCCGGCACGACGTCGGAGCCGGAGTCGAAGTGGATCACCAGGGCGTTCAGCGCCGTCATTGCCTGGTCGACCTCGGGCCTTGCCGGCAGGGCGCGCAGCGCGGCGAGCGCCGCTGCGTTCGCCTGGCGCGCGGCTGCCGCGGCATCGAAGGGCGCCGCCGGGCCGGTCGACGCCGGCACGCAGGCGCGCAGCAGCAGCAGCAGGAGCAGCGCCATCGCCACGACCGGCCAGGCCGTGTTCAGCGCCCCGCGCGGCACGTCGGCGCGGTCGCCAACCTCGGCGGCGGCCGCTTCGGCGGCGGGGTTCATGTCCGACCCCGGAGAAGACGCCCGGAGTCGAGGCCCGCGCGCGCCGGCATCAGGCGGCCAGCAGTTGCCGCAGCACGAACGGCAGGATGCCGCCGTGGTTGTAGTAGTCGACCTCGATCGGCGTGTCGATGCGCAGCTTCAGCGACACGGTGCGGCTTTCGCCGTCCGGCCGCCGGATCACCAGGGTGGCGTCCTGCTGCGGCCTGATCTCGCGTTCCAGCCCCATGATGTCGAAGGTCTCGTCGCCGCTGATGCCGAGCGAGGCCGCCGAGTCCTCGCCCTTGAACTGAAGCGGCAGCACGCCCATGCCGACCAGGTTGCTGCGGTGGATGCGCTCGAAGCTGC
>CAYLZU010000184.1:0-6479 GCA_964388005.1 uncultured Burkholderiaceae bacterium | reverse complement strand
TGCCCGCGCGAGATCGAATTCCGCCGCGAACTGCCGAAGACGCGGGTGGGCAAGGTCGACTTCAAGGTGCTGGTGGCCGAGCACGCCGCGAAGGCGGCGGCCGACGCGCCCCCGGCGCCGGGCGCATGAACGGCGGCGATCGCGTCGCCACCGTGCTGCGCGCGCACGGCGTGCCGGTGCTGTTCACGCTGTGCGGCGGGCACATCTCGCCGATCCTCGTCGCCGCCAAGGCGCGCGGCATCCGTGTCGTCGACACCCGCGACGAGGCCACCGCCGTCTTCGCCGCCGATGCGGTGGCGCGGCTGACGGGGCTGCCGGGGGTGGCGGCGGTCACCGCCGGGCCGGGACTGACCAACACCATCACCGCGCTGAAGAACGCGCAGCTGGCGCAAAGCCCGCTGGTGCTGCTCGGCGGCGCCGCGCCAACGGCATTGCAAGGGCGCGGCGCGCTGCAGGACATCGACCAGAAGCCGCTGGTGGCGCCGCACGTCAAGCACGTGTTCCGCGCCAGGCGCGTGGCCGACCTCGGCACGATGGTCGAGCAGGCGCTGCGGCTGGCCGCCGACGGCGTGCCGGGGCCGGTGTTCGTCGAGTGCGCGGTCGACCTGCTGTACGACGAGGCGATGGTGCGGCAGTGGTACGCCGAGGCGGCCGGCAAGGGCACGTCGATCGCCGACCGCGCCCTGCGCTGGTACCTGAACCGCCACGCGAGCCGGATGTTCGAGGGCAGCGGACACATGTCCGCGCCCGAGGTCGCGGCGGTCGCTGCGCCGCACGCGGCCGGCGGCGACATCGCCAAAGCGGCGGCGGCGCTGGCGCGCGCGCAGCGGCCGCTCGCGGTGATCGGCAGCCAGGCGGTCCTGGCGGTGGAGCGGGTGCCAGAGATCGCCGCCGCGGTGAACCGGATCGGCATCCCGGTGTACCTGTCGGGCATGGCGCGGGGGCTGCTCGGCCGCGACCACCCGCTGCAGATGCGGCACGCGCGGCGCAACGCCCTGCGCGAGGCCGACTGCGTCCTGCTCGCCGGCGTGCCGTGCGACTTCCGCCTCGACTACGGCCGGCACGTTCGACGCAGCGCGCGGCTCATCGCCGCCAACCGCAGCCGCAAGGACGCGCGGCTGAACCGGCGTCCGAACGTCGCCGCCATCGGCGACTCCGGCCTGACGCTGCTGGCGCTCGAAGCCGCACTCGGCACCCGGGCGCAGCGGCCGCAGTGGATCGCGCAGCTGCGGGCGCGCGATGCCGCGCGCGAGCAGGAGATCGAGGCGCAGGCGGCCGCGGCCGGCGAGCACGTCAATCCGCTGGCCCTGTTCCGCGCCCTGGACGCTGCGGCCACTGATGACGCGGTGATGGTCGCCGACGGCGGCGACTTCGTCGCCACCGCCTCGTACGTCGTGCGGCCGCGCGGGCCGCTGGCGTGGCTCGATCCCGGCGCCTTCGGCACGCTCGGCGTCGGCGCCGGCTTCGCCCTCGGCGCCAGGCTCGTGCGGCCGCAGGCCGAGGTCTGGCTGATCTGGGGCGACGGCGCCAGCGGCTACGGGCTGGCCGAGTTCGACACCTTCGTCCGCCACGGCGTGCCGGTGATCGCGGTGGTCGGCAACGACGCCGGCTGGTCGCAGATCGCGCGCGAGCAGGTCAAGCTCCTGCACGACGACGTCGGCACCGTGCTCTCGCGCGGCGACTATCACCGCGTCGCCGAAGGTTTCGGCGCCGAGGGGCTGGTGGCGAGGACGACCGCGGAGGTGCCGGAGGCGCTGGCGCGGGCGAAGGAGCTCGCCCGCTGCGGGCGGCCGGTGCTGGTCAACGTCTGGCTCGACCGGACCGATTTTCGCGAAGGGTCGCTGTCGATGTGATGCCGTGAGGAGATCGCCGCCGGTGCGGGATCGGGCCGCGCAATGGGTTGGGCTGCTGCCTCCCAGCCGACTACCGC
This sequence comes from uncultured Burkholderiaceae bacterium, assembly GCA_964388005.1. Taxonomy (GTDB): domain Bacteria; phylum Pseudomonadota; class Gammaproteobacteria; order Burkholderiales; family Burkholderiaceae_F; genus JADJWR01. The sequence goes on along the minus strand of CAYLZU010000184.1, from coordinate 4,549 downwards.
AGCAGCGCGATCACCCACGGCGCCAGCCACGGCGCGAGCAACGCAGTAGCGAGCGCGGTGAGCCCCATCGCCAGCCCGGCGAAGGCGCCGGCTTCGTCGCTGACGATGAAGGCGCGCGCCACGCCCTGGCCGTGGCCGGCCAGCCCGATGGCGAAGCCGCGCACCGCGAGGCTCCCGACGCCGAGGGCATCAAAGACGAAGCGGCCGAGCGCGGCGGCGACGATGCCGGTGAGCACGACCACCACCGCTGTCAGCGACGGGATGCCGCCGATCTTCTCGCTGATGCCCATCGCCACCGGTGTCGTCACCGACTTGGCGGCGAGCGAGGCGACGGTCGCGTTCGAGGCGCCGAGCAGCCAGGCGATGAGAAGCGCCGAGACCATCGCCACCACGACGCCCACCAACAGGCCGGCGGTGAGCGCGAACCAGGCGCGGCGCAGCTTCGGCATCTGCTCGGCGAGCGGCACGGCCAGCGCGACGGTGGCCGGCCCGAGCAGGAAGTGGACGAACTGCGCGCCCTCGAAGTAGGTGGCATAGGGCGTGCCGGTGGCGGCGAGGACGGCGACGATCGCCGCCACCGAGATCGCCACCGGGTTGACCAGCGGATTGAAGCGGCTCTTCTCGTACAGCGCGAAGGCGGCGATGTAGGCGGCGAGCGTCAGCGTCAGCCACAACAGCGGCGACGCGGCAAGATAGACCCAGACGTCGGTGACCGGGTTCACGGCATCCGCCTCGCCCCGCGGACTGTATCCCTGTCGGCGCGGCGAGCGCCGTCGGGCGGCTCGTCCTCGCGCAGCAGCGCCTTCACCGTCAATGCGGTGGCCGCCAGCGCCAGCACCGTGCTCACCACGATCGCCACCACGATCGCCACCCCCTCGGCGGCCAGCCGCGCGCCGTGCACCATCACACCGACGCCGGCCGGCACGAACAGCAGCGAAAGATGGGTGAGCAGCGTGCCCGTCGTCGGCTTCAGCCGCGACGGCAGCCCGGGCACCGCGGCCACGGCGCCGAGCAGCAGCACCATGCCCAGCACCGGCCCCGGCACCGGCAACGCCAGCGCGAAGACGGTCGCTTCGCCGGCGAGCTGGAAGGCGAGCAGCAGCGCCAGCGCGTGCAGGATTGCCAACGAGCGCTGCCTATCGAGCGGCGCCGAGCCGCGCGTCGAGCCACTCGATCCAGTGTTCGACCTTCCGCCCGGTGCCGCTTTGCAGGTGGGCGATGCAGCCGATGTTCGCCGACAGGATCACGTCCGGCGCCGGCGCCTCCAGATGGCCGAGCCTGCGGTCGCGCAGCCGGTAGGCCAGCTCCGGCTGCAGCACCGAGTAGGTGCCGGCCGAGCCGCAGCAGAAGTGCGACTCGGCCACCGGCAGCACTTCGGCGCCGAGCGCCGCCAGCAGCGCCTCGACCTCGCCGCGGATCTGCTGGCCGTGCTGCAGCGTGCACGGCGGGTGGAACACCACGCGCGCGGCGCTGCCGCCGGCCGCTGCCCGCGCCCCCGGCGCGTCCGAGGTGGAGGCGGGCGGTGACGGCAGCTTCGCCGTGATGACCTCGGCCATCGGCGCCAGCACTTCGGCGACGTCCTTCGCCAGTTCGGCGACCCGCTGCGCCCTGGCCGAGTACGCCGGGTCGTGGCGCAGCATGTGGCCGTACTCGCGTACCTGCGCGCCGCAGCCGCTGGCGTTGATGACGATCGCCTCGCAGCCGGCGTCGAGCTGCGGCCACCAGGCGTCGATGTTGGCGCGCGCATCCCGCAGGCCGCCGTCGTGGTCGTTCAGGTGGTAGCGGATCGCGCCGCAGCAGCCGGCTTCCGGCGGCACCACGAGCTCGATGCCGAGCGCGTCGAACACCCGCATCGTCGCGGCGTTGATGTTCGGCGCCATCGCCGGCTGCACGCAGCCGGCGAGCAGCAGCATGCGGCGCGGATGCGATCGCCGCGGCAGCTCGCCCGGCGATTGCGGCGCCGGCACCTTGCTCTTCAGCGCGCCGGGCAGCAGCGGACGGGCCATCTGGCCGAGCTTCATCGCCGGGGCGAAGAGCGCGCTCGTCAGCCCCGTCTTCAGCGCCGTGCGCACCAGGCGCGCGGGCAGCGGCCGCGGCACCTGTTCCTCGACCACCTTGCGGCCGATGTCGAGCAGCCGGCCATACTGCACGCCGGAAGGGCAGGTGGTCTCGCAGTTGCGGCAGGTCAGGCAGCGGTCGAGATGAAGCTGCGTCTTCTCGCTCGGGCGCACGCCTTCGAGCACCTGCTTGATCAGGTAGATGCGGCCGCGCGGCCCGTCGAGCTCGTCGCCGAGCAGCTGGTAGGTCGGGCAGGTGGCGGTGCAGAAGCCGCAGTGCACGCACTTGCCGAGGATCCCGGCGGCCTCGCGCCCCTCGGGCGTGTCGCGGATGAAGTCGGCGAGCTGGGTCTGCACGTCAGAGGTCGGGATACATGCGGCCGCGGTTGAAGATGCCGGCCGGATCGAACTCGGCCTTCAACCGCCGGTGGATGGCGGCAATCGGCGGCGCGAGCGGCGCGAATACTTCGCGGCGGGCGCCGCCACGAAACAGCGTCGCGTGGCCGCCGAGGGCGGCGGCGCGGGCGCGGACCTGCTCGACGGGCGCATCGCTGCGCAGCCAGCGCTGGCCGCCGTTCCACTCGATCAGCTGGCTTCCGGGCAGCTCGATTGGCTGCGCGACCGAAGGCAGCGCCAGCCGCCACAGCGGCGCGTCGCCGGCGAAGAAGGCGTCGGTCTGCTCGCGCAGCGCCGGCCAGAGGGCGGCGCCGTCGATGCTCTCGCCGCCGATCGTCGTCGCCGCCTCGGCCACCGATGCGCGGGCGCCGGAAAGCCGCAGGTGCAGCACGCCGTCGCGCCAGGCGGTGGCGGAGATCGGCAGCGGCTGGCCGGCCCACGCGTTCATCCGCTTCAGCGCCGCCGCCTCGTCGAGTTCGAGCCGCAGCGTGGTTTCGGCCACCGGCTTTGGCAGCACCTTCAGCGACACCTCGACGATCACGCCCAGCACGCCGAGCGATCCGGCGGCCAGGCGCGCGACGTCGTAGCCGGCGACGTTCTTCATCACCGTGCCGCCGAAGGAAAGCACTTCTCCCCGGCCGGTGAGCAGCTTCACGCCGAGCAGGTAGTCGCGCACACCGCCGGCGCTGGCGCGCCGCGGCCCGGCCAGGCCCGCCGCCACGCAGCCGCCGACGGTGGCGCCAAAGCCGAAGTGCGGCGGCTCGAACGGCAGCATCTGGCCGGCCGCATCGAGCGCCGCTTCGAGTTCGGCGAGCAGGGTGCCGCAGCGGGCGGTGATCACCAGCTCGGTCGGCTCATGCGCGACGATGCCCGCGTGGCCGCGCGGATCCAGGATCTCGCCCTCGGTCGCGTTGCCGTAGAAGCCCTTGCTGCCGCCGGCGCGGATGACGAGCGGCGCGCGCGCGGCGGTGGCGGCGCGCACGCGCTCGGTGAGGTCGCTCAGCGCGGGATCCATCGCTGCGCCGGGATCAGGCGGCCCGCGCGCTGCCGGCGGCCGGCAGCGACCATACGACCGGCACGTACGGCGCTGCGGGCATCAGAACCGCTCCAGCCCGGCGAACGGCAGCTTGCCGCCGCTCACCTTCATCCGCCCGTACTCGGCGCAGCGGTGCAGGGTCGGGATCGCCTTGGCGGGGTTCAGGATCCCGGCCGGATCGAAGGCGCGCTTGACGGCGCGGAAGGCCTCGCGCTCGGCGTCGTTGAACTGCGAGCACATCTGGCTGATCTTTTCCACCCCGACGCCGTGCTCGCCGGTGATGGTGCCGCCGAGGGCCACCGACAGCTCCAGGATCTCGACGCCGAAGTCCTCGGCGCGCTTCACTTCCTCGGGGTCGTTGTCGTTGAACAGGATCAGTGGGTGCAGGTTGCCGTCGCCGGCGTGGAAGACGTTCGGGCAGCGCAGGCCGTACTTCGCTTCCATCTGCTGGATCGCGCGCAGCATCTCGCCGAGCCGCTTGCGCGGGATGGTGCCGTCCATGCAGTAGTAGGCGGGCGAGACCCGGCCGGCGGCGGGAAAGGCGTTCTTGCGGCCCTTCCAGAACTTCAGCCGCTCGGCCTCGGTGTTCGACACGGCGACGCGCTTCGCGCCCGCCTCGTTGAGCACCGCGGTCAGGCGCGCGATCTCCTCTCCGACCTCGGCCGGAGTGCCGTCGGACTCGACCAGCAGGATCGACGCCGCGTCCAGGTCGTAGCCGGCGTGCACGAACGGCTCGACCATCCGCGTGGCCGCCTGGTCCATCATCTCCAGCCCGGCGGGAATAATGCCGGCGGCGATGATCGCCGCCACCGCCTCGCCGGCGGTGCCGACGTCGTCGAAGCTCGCCATGATGCAGCGGGCCAGCCGCGGCTTCGGCACCAGCTTGACGGTGACTTCGGTGACGACGCAGAGCATGCCCTCGGAGCCGATCACCAGCGCCAGCAGGTCGAGCCCGGGCACGTCCGGTGCGGTCGAGCCGAAGGTGACGACCTCGCCGTCGCCGCTGACGCCGCGCACCGCCAGCACGTTGTGGAAGGTCAGGCCGTACTTCAGGCAGTGC
>CAYLZU010000183.1:0-6525 GCA_964388005.1 uncultured Burkholderiaceae bacterium | reverse complement strand
CGCGTCGCACTTCGTGGGTCGCGTCGTTTCGAAACCTGTGGGTCAGAACACTAGGCAGCGCAAGCAGGGCGCTCTGCTAGACTTTTTTCGCAGACGGGCTCGCCGTCCGGCCGCAGCAAAGCGGCCGGCGGGGGCCCAAGTAGTTTCGAGGAGAGGTGAATGGAAAACATCGAACAGCGGGTCAAGAAGATCGTCGCCGAGCAGCTGGGCGTCAACGAGGCGGACATCAAGAACGAGTCCGCGTTCGTCGAGGACCTCGGCGCCGATTCGCTCGACACGGTCGAACTGGTGATGGCCCTGGAAGACGAGTTCGAGTGCGAGATTCCGGACGAGGAGGCGGAGAAGATCCGCACCGTGCAGCAGGCGGTCGACTACGTCGCCGCCCATCTGAAGAAGGCCTGAGGCAGGGCGGCGCCGCATCGCCGCCGGCGGTCCCGGCCCGGCGGCGGGCCGGGCCGCGGCAGGCGCGAAGGCTGGGAGCGCCAGCGAAAAGAACCCATGAGCGATCGCCGACGCGTTGTCGTCACCGGCCTGGGGCTGATCAGCCCGGTCGGCAATGACGTTCAGACTGCCTGGGCGAACCTGCTTGCGGGCCGCTCCGGTATCTCCCGCATCACCCGCTTCGACGCCACGGACTTCCGGGTCCAGATCGCCGGCGAGGTCCGGGGCTTCGACGTCGAGTCCTACATCGCGGCCAAGGAAGTCCGCCGCATGGACAGTTTCATCCACTACGGCATCGCGGCCTCGGTGCAGGCGATCCGAGACTCGGGGCTGGAGATCACCGACGCCAATCGCGAGTTGATCGGCTGCATGGTCGGCTCCGGCATCGGCGGACTGCCGCTGATCGAGCACAACCACCACGAGTTCTCCACCCGCGGTCCGCGGCGGATCTCCGCCTTCATGATTCCGGGGGCGATCGTCAACATGGTGTCCGGCAACCTGTCGATCATGTACGGGCTGAAGGGGCCGAATCTCGCCATCGTCACCGCCTGCACCACCGGGCTGCACTGCATCGGCTCCGCCGGCCGCCTGATCGAACACGGCGACGCCGACGTGATGATCGCCGGCGGCACCGAGTCGACCATCTGCCCGCTCGGCATCGGCGGCTTCGCCTCGATGCACGCGCTGTCGGTGCGCAACGACGATCCGGCAACCGCCAGCCGGCCGTTCGACCGCGACCGCGACGGCTTCGTGCTCGGCGAGGGCGCCGGCGTGATGGTGCTCGAGGAGTACCAACATGCCCGCCGCCGCGGCGCGCGCATTTACGCCGAACTGGCCGGCTTCGGCATGAGCGCCGACGCGCACCACATGACCGCGCCCGACGTCGATGGGCCGCGGCGGTCGATGCTCAACGCGCTGCGCAGCGCCGGCGTGAACGCCGATCAGGTGACGTACCTGAATGCCCACGGCACCTCGACACCGCTCGGCGACATCAACGAAACGAACGCCGTCAAACTGGCGCTTGGCGATGCCGCCCGGGCGATGGTCGTCAACTCGACCAAGTCGATGACCGGCCACCTGCTCGGCGGCGCCGGTGGGGTCGAGTCGGTGTTCACCGTGCTCGCCGTGCACCACCAGGTCTCGCCGCCGACGATCAACATCTTCCACCAGGACCGCGAATGCGACCTGGACTACTGCGCCAACACGGCGCGGGAGATGAAAATCGACGTCGCGCTGAAGAACTCGTTCGGCTTCGGCGGCACCAACGGCACGCTCGTGTTCCGGCGTGCCTGACCGCGCCGGCAGGTTTCGCGGTCCGCGCACGGCCACGGGCATGCGCCGGAGCCGGCGTGTCGCGAGTTCGGGCGTCGGGTCAACCGGGCAGCGGCGAGGGCGGCGATGACGAATTCCGGCTTCCGCCTGCACTTGTCGCCGTCGCGGCGGGCTCGGCAGGCGCACTGGCTGGCGGCCGCGTTGACGGCAGCTGCGGCGGCGGCCTGTGCCTTCGCCTTCGTGCTGTCGCCGTCGGTGTCGAGGGCGGCAGTCGCGCTTGCGGCGCTGGCCGCGGCGGCAATCGTCGCCGCCCGGCCGGCGGCTTCCTGGATCGGCGGGGTCGACGTCGACGCCGACGGCACGGTGCGGGTCGACTCCGAAGACGGGAGCCAGAGCGCGACGGTCGGGTATTGCGGGCCCCGGTTCATCTGCCTGCGCGCGCCCGGCGGCGCGGTGGGAGTCTGGGCGGATGCGCTGGGTGCGGCCGACTGGCGTCGCCTGCACGTCGCCTGTCGGTGGGCTCGCGGACACGGCGGCCTGGCGGACGGAAAGGCGCGAACTAAATGAGCCGGGACCGGTCTGAACTGGCGGTCTGGCCGCTCCCGGCATGCGGGGTCGGTCGGTGAGCGAGCGCGATGTCGACTGGCAGCTGGTCGAGCGGGTCCAGCGCGGCGACAAGAGGGCTTTCGACCTTCTGGTCGCGAAGTACCAGCGCAAGCTGTTCCGGCTGCTGTCGCGGCTGATCCGCGACCAGGCCGAGATCGAGGACGTGGCGCAGGAAGCATTCATCAAGGCATATCGGGCTCTGCCGAACTTCCGCGGCGAAAGCGCCTTCTACACATGGCTGTACCGGATCGCGATCAACACGGCGAAGAACTACCTGGTGGCGCAGGGGCGGCGGGCGCCGACGCAGACCGAGAACAACATCGAGGATGCGGAGAATTTCGACGACGGCGACGCGCTGCGCACCGAGGACACGCCCGATCGCATCCTGCTTTCGAAGCAGGTCGCCGAGGCGGTCAACCGCGCCATCGAGAAGCTGCCCGAGGATCTGCGCACGGCGATCGTGCTGCGCGAACTCGAGGGGCTGAGCTACGACGAGATTGCGGTGTCGATGAACTGTCCGATCGGCACCGTGCGGTCGCGGATCTTCCGCGCCCGCGAGGCGGTGGCCGAGGAATTGCGGCCGATCCTGGAGACCAACAAGGATCGGCGCTGGTGAGGTGACGGATGCAAGCACGGCGAATGGAAAGCAACCAGGCTCCGGGTTCCGACCCGTTCGAACTCCAGTTGTCCTGCCTGCTCGACGGCGAGGTCGACGAGGCCGGGTGCCGCGAGCTGCTCGAACGCCTGCGGCGCGACGGCGACGCCGACCGCAGCTGGGAGCTGCTGAACTGCGTCGGCGACGCGATGCGTTCGGCCGAGGTTGCCGCATGGCATCGGCCGGGTTTCGTGGCCAGGGTTGCCGAGGCGCTGGAACGCGAGCCCACCGTGCTGGCGCCTGCCGCGTCGGCGCGCAGCAGCGGCATGCGGCGCTGGGTGCTGCCGGGAGCGGGTCTCGCCGCCGCCGCGGCGGTGCTGCTCGCCGTCGGTCTGCCCGGCGAGATCAATCCTTCGATGGATGTGGCATTGCGCACGCCGGCCAGCGCGCCGGCTCCGGCCTCGGTTGCCGCCGGGTCGCTCGACGTTGCGCGCCTGCCGGCGCTCGAGCGCCACCTCGCTGCCCATCGCGAGCTGGCCGATTCGTCACTGATGCCGAATTCGACTCCCTACTTGCGCACCTCCGGAGCGGTGCTCGTGCAGGAGGGCAGGTGATGCAGTTCGCCGCGCCCAAGCCCTGGCGATGGCTCGCCGCCGCCGCGGTGCTGCTGTCGTGCGCAACTTGGGCGCAGGAACGTTCGGTCAATGCCGACGCGCGCACTCCAGAACAGTGGCTGCAGTTCGTCCAGCAGGCGGCGCGCCAGCTCGACTATGCCGGCACGATGGTCTATCAGCAGGGCTCTGAAGTGCGCATGTCGAGGATCGTGCACGTGTTCGACGGCGTGGTCTCGCACGAGCGCCTGCAGCCCATGGACGGGCGGCCGCGCGAGTTCATCCGCCGCGCCGACGAGGTCAAGTGCCTGGTTCCGGATGCGAAGCGGGTGGTGATCGAACGCAAGGCGCGCGCGGAGTCGTTCCCTGGGCTGGCCGCGGCATCGATCGACGAACTGCTGCGCTCGTACTCGGTGAGGATCGTCGGCCGGGAACGGGTCGGCGGCTTCGACTGCCAGGTGCTGGAGATCCAGCCGCGCCAGGGCGACCGCTACGGCTATCGCCTCTGGGTCGACCGCGCGAGCGGGCTGCTGCTGCGTTCGCAGACGCTGGGCGAACGCGGCGAAGTGCTCGAGCAGATGGCCTTCGCCGACGTCCGCATCGGCGGCGTCGATCGCGAACAGCTGAAGCCGTCGTGGTCGACCGAGGGCTGGAAGGTCGACGAGACGGCATACCGGCCGGTCGACCTGGCCGAGCAGGGCTGGCGTCTGGCGCCGCCCAGCGGGTTCAGGTCGGTCTATACGGTGCGCCGACCCATGGGCCCCGGCTCGGCGATCCAGGCGGTGTTCTCCGACGGGCTGGCATCGCTGTCGGTGTTCATCGAGCCGGTGTCTCCGGCGGGCCGGACCGAGTCGGCGCCGGCGAGCGGACCGACCAACGCCTACATGCGCCAGGTCGGCGACGCCACGGTGACGGTCGTCGGCGAGATTCCGTTTTCCACCGCGCGCAGCGTCGCGCAGGCGGCCGAGCGCATCGGCCGCTGACTCCCACTGTTCCGCCTTCGATGACGACAATGATGCTTCCCCGCTTCCTGCTGGCCCTGGTCGCCGTATTCTTCCTCGGCGCCGGCCCGGTGCACGCCCAGACCGCGACCGTGCAGCTGCCCGACTTCGCCGACCTGGTCGAGCGCGCCGGACCGGCGGTGGTCAACATCCGGACGACCACGCGCCTGAGCATGGCCCAGGGCCGCGGCGGCATGCCGCAGATTCCCGGCCTCGACGAAAACGACCCGTTCTACGAGTTCTTCCGCCGCTTCTTCCCGCAGCCGCAGCCGGGCCAGCCGCAGCGGCCGGGCCCACGTGGCGACCGGCAGGTGCCGCGCGGCCTCGGCTCGGGCTTCATCATCTCGCCCGACGGCTACATCATGACCAACCATCACGTCGTCGACGGCTCGGAACAGATCACGGTGACGCTGGCCGACAAGCGCGAGTTCAGCGCCAAGCTGATCGGCTCCGACCAGCGCACGGACGTGGCGGTGCTCAAGATCGAAGCGAGCGGACTGCCGTCGGTGAAGATCGGCGACCCGAACCGGCTGCGGGTCGGCGAGTGGGTGATCGCCATCGGTTCGCCGTTCGGGCTCGAGAGCACCGTCACCGCCGGCATCGTCAGCGCCAAGGCGCGCGAGACCGGCGAGTACCTGCCCTTCATCCAGACCGACGTGGCGGTCAACCCCGGCAACTCCGGCGGGCCGCTGATCAACCTGCGCGGTGAGGTGGTCGGCATCAATTCGCAGATCTTCACCACCTCCGGCGCGTTCGCCGGCATCTCCTTCGCGATCCCCATCGACGAGGCGATGCGGGTCCAGGACCAGCTCCGCGCCTCGGGCCGCGTGATCCGTGGACGCATCGGCGTCACCATCGGCGCCGTGTCGCGCGAGGTCGCCGAGGCCATCGGGCTCGGCAAGCCGCAGGGGGCGCTGGTCACCGCCGTCGATCCGGACGGTCCGGCGGCGAAGTCCGGAGTCGAGGCGGGCGACGTCGTGCTGCGCTTCGACGGGCGGGCGATCGAGAGTCAGTCCGACCTGCCGCGCATCGTCGGCAGCACCAAGCCCGGCACGCGGGTGACGATGAGCGTCTGGCGCAAGGGCACCTCGCGCGACCTGCAGGTGACGGTGGCCGAGATGGCGCAGGAACAGCAGGCGGCCCGCCGCGGCGAGCCGACTCCGCGCCCGGCGGCCCCGGCCAACGCCCTCGGCCTGACGGTTTCGGATGTCCCGGCCGAGCGGCTGAAGGAACTCGGTGTTCGCGGGGCGGTGCAGGTCGATGCCGTCGACGGCCCGGCGGCCAGCGCCGGCCTGCGCGCCGGCGACCTCATCCTGGCCATCGACAATGTCGATGTCGCCAACGCCAGGCAGTTCAACGACCAGGTCGCCAAGCACGACCGGCGGAAGAACGTCGCCCTGCTGGTCCGGCGCGGCGACTCGACCCAGTTCGTGATCGTCCGTCCGGCCGAGCGCTAGCAGCGGCCGCCGGTCGCGGCCACGGTAAAATGCCGGCCGCGGCCCACTGAAGGGTCAAGGGGGTGTCGCCGGCGGCGCACCCCCTTTGCTTTGCCTGTGCCGGACGGCCCTGCGCGCACGGCGCCGTCCCGACACTGCCCCGGCGCGGCCGCCCGCTCAAGACATCGATGCAGCACATTCGCAACTTTTCCATCATCGCCCACATCGACCACGGCAAATCGACGCTGGCCGACCGGCTGATCCAGCGCTGCGGCGGGCTGGCCGACCGCGAGATGGAGGCGCAGGTGCTCGACACGATGGCGCTGGAGCGGGAACGCGGCATCACCATCAAGGCGCAGACGGCGGCGCTCGAGTACACCGCCGCCGACGGCCGCAAGTACAACCTGAACCTGATCGACACCCCCGGCCACGTCGACTTCTCCTACGAGGTGAGCCGGTCGCTGTCGGCCTGCGAAGGGGCGCTGCTGGTGGTCGACGCCTCGCAGGGGGTCGAGGCGCAGACGGTGGCCAACTGCTACACGGCGATCGAACTCGGCGTCGAG
>CAYLZU010000182.1:0-6538 GCA_964388005.1 uncultured Burkholderiaceae bacterium | reverse complement strand
GTGATGGAGCACCAGGGCCACATCGTCACCGGGATGGGGAACGAGATCGTCTGGGGCACGCCGCACGTGTTCGCGATCTTCCTGATCGTCGCTGCCTCGGGGGTGCTGAACATCGCCTCGATGGCCAGCGTCTTCGGCCAGGCGCACTACAAGCCGTGGGCGCGGCTGTCGGCGCTGCTGTGCGTGGCGATGCTCGCCGGCGGCCTGATGGTGCTGATGCTCGACCTCGGCCGGCCGGAACGGCTGGTGGTCGCCGCAACGCACTACAACTTCAAGTCGGTGTTCGCCTGGAACGTGTTCCTGTACTCGGGCATGTTCGCGATCGTCGTCGTCTACCTGTGGATGCACCTGGAGCGGCGGATGAACCGCTTCGCCAGGCCCGCCGGCGTCGCGGCGCTGGTCTGGCGCTTCGTGCTGACCACCGGCACCGGCGCGATCTTCGCCTTCCTGGTCGCGCGGCAGGCGTATGCCTCGGCGGTGCTGCCGCCGCTGTTCATCGTGTTGTCGCTGGCCTGGGGCATGGCGGTGTTCGTGCTGGCGCGCTCCGTCTATGGCGGCGCCGCGAGTGCCGATCTGCTGCGGCGGATGAAGAACCTGCTCGGCGTGCTGGTGGCGCTCGCCCTGTACTTCACTGCCGTCTACCACCTGACCAACCTCTACTTCGCCCGCCAGTGGGAGTTCGAGCGCTTCATCCTGGCGGACGGCGGCGTCTACCCGCTGCTGTTCTGGGCCGGCTTCGTCCTCGCCGGCAGCATCGCGCCGATGGTCCTGGTGTGGCGTTCCGGCGCCAGCAACGGATCGCTGAACATCGCGGCCGCCCTGACGCTGGTGGGTGCGTTCGCCTTCCTGTACGTGTTCATCATCGGCGGCCAGGCGTTTCCGCTCGAGATCTTCCCCGGCTACGAGGTGACGAGCAGCTGGCGCGACGGCGAGATCGCCGGCTACGCGCCGAGCCTGCCCGAGGTGCTGCTCGGCGTCGGCGGCGTCGCGGCGGCGTTCGTGATCACGCTGGTCGGGGCGCAGGTGCTCGACATCGTGCCGGCCGACACGGCGGCGCACTGAGCCATGCATCGGCTGCTCGTCTCGGCGGCGCACAAGTCGTCCGGCAAGACGACGCTGTCGATCGGACTGGCGGCGGCGCTGCGCGCCCGCGGCCTCGCGGTGCAGCCGTTCAAGAAGGGGCCCGATTTCATCGACCCGCTCTGGCTCACCGCGGCGGCAGGTCGCACCTGCCGCAATCTGGATCTGTACCTGTCGTCGCCGGCATCGGTCAGGGCGGCGTTCGACTCCGCCTGCGCCGGCGCCGAAGTGGCGCTGGTCGAGGGCAACAAGGGCCTGTATGACGGGCTGGCGCTCGACGGCAGCAACAGCAATGCCGCGCTCGCGGCGCTGCTCGGCCTGCCGGTGGTGCTGGTGCTCGACGCCCGCGGCATGACCCGCGGCATCGCGCCGCTCGTGCTCGGCTACCAGGCCTTCGACCGCTCGATCCGCATCGCCGGCGTGATCCTGAACCGGCTCGGCGGCGCCCGCCACGAGGGCAAGCTGCGGGCGGTGCTCGAGCACTACACCGATGTGCCGGTGCTCGGTGCCGTGCAGGAGTCGGAGGAACTCGCCATCACCGAGCGCCATCTGGGCCTGATGCCGGCCACCGAAGCCGAGCAGGCGCAGGCGACGATCGATCGCCTGGGGCAGGCCGTGGCCGCCAGCGTCGACCTCGACCGGATGCTCGCGCTGAGCGGCACTCCGGGCGTCGCACCGGCCGCAACGACCTCCCCCCGGCCGGCGGCCGACCTGCGCGTCGGCATCGCCCGTGACCGCGCCTTCGGCTTCTACTACCCCGAAGACCTGGAGTCGTTCGAGCGCGCCGGCGCCGAGCTGGTGTTCTTCGACGCGCTCGCCGATGCGCACCTGCCGCCGGTCGATGCGCTGTTCATCGGCGGCGGCTTTCCCGAGGTGCTGGCGGCCGAGCTGGCGGCCAACCAGTCGCTGCGCGCCGAGATCCGCGCCGCCGTCGACGGCGGCCTGCCCACCCATGCCGAGTGCGGCGGGCTGATGTACCTGGCGCGCTCGATCCGCTGGCGCAACGTCACCTATCCGATGGTCGGCGCGCTCGCGGCCGACGTCGAGATGCAGGCGCGCCCGGTCGGCCGCGGCTACGTGCGCCTGGCGCCCACCGCGGCGCATCCGTGGCCGGGCGAGGCGCCGGCGATCCTGCGCGCGCACGAATTCCACTATTCGCGGCTCGTCAACGCCGACCCGGCGCTGCGCTACGCGTATCGGGTCGAGCGCGGCCACGGCGTCGACGGCGAACGCGACGGCATCGTCTTCGCCAATGCGCTGGCCTCGTACGCGCACCTGCGCAGCGGCGAAGGCTACGACTGGCCGGCCCGCTTCGTCGCCTTCGCGCGCGAGCGGCGCGCGGCGACCGCGGGCCGCGCCGCACGGGCGGCTTGAGAGGAGAGGATCGATGATCGAGATCACGCCGGCCGCCGCCGAGCAGATCCGCGCCGCGCTGGCCGCGGCGCCGGAGCAGGGCATGGCGCTACGGGTGGCGGCGCGGCGCGGCGACGACGGCGCGCTCGAGTACGGCATGGGACTGGACGAGCGGCGCGAGCAGGACGAGGAGGTCGTTACCGACGCCGGCATCACGCTGCTGGTGTCGCCGCCGTCGCTCGAGCAGGTCGCGGGCACGGTGATCGACTTCGTCGAAATCGAACCGGGCCAGCACAGCTTCATCTTCTACCGCGCCGACGAGATGCCGCCGCCGGAACCCGAACAACCGGGCGGCGGCGGCTGCGCCTGCGGCAAGGGCGGCTGCGGCTGAGCGAAACGCGGTCGAGCGGGCAGGCCGCCGGCGGCGCGGCAAGACAACGAGGGGACCATGAACGAAACGACGAACCTGGCGCCGATCGTGGTGGCGGGCGGCTTCGCGCTCGCCTTCGTGTTCGGCTTCATCGCCATGCGCGCCAACTTCTGCACCATGGGCGCGATCTCCGACGTGGTCAACATGGGCCACTGGGGGCGGATGCGGATGTGGCTGCTGGCGATCGCGGTGGCGATCATCGGCGCCACGGCGCTGCAGGCCACCGGCCTGGTCACGCTCGCCGATTCGATCTACCAGCGGCCGCGGCTGGCCTGGCTGTCCGCGATCGTCGGCGGCCTGCTGTTCGGCATCGGCATGACCTTCGCCGGCGGCTGCGCCAACCGCAACCTGCTGCGCATCGGCGCCGGCAGCATGCGCTCGGTGGTGGTGTTCGCCTTCGTCGGCATCTCGGCCTACATGACGATCAAGGGCCTGTTCGCGCAGTGGCGCGTCGACTACCTCGACCGCTTCGCGATCGATCTCGCGGCCTACGGGCTGAAGGGGCAGGACCTGCCGACGCTGGCGGCCGCTGCGACCGGCCTGTCGGCCAACGCGGCGCTGGTCACGATGGCGGCGATCGTCGCCGGGGCGCTGCTCGTCTTCGTCTTCGCCGACGCCCGCTTCCGCGGCAACTCGAAGCAGGTGTTCGCCGGCGTGGTGATCGGGCTGGTCATCACCGGCGGCTGGTACGTCAGCGGCCACCTCGGCCACGGCGAGAACGAGCAGCTCGAGATGGTCTACTTCGGCACCAACACGCGGGCGGCGGAGTCGATGAGCTTCGTCGCGCCGATGGCCTACACGCTCGAGCTGCTGATGCTGTGGACCGACAAGTCGCTTGCCGTCAGCTTCGGCGTCGCCTCGGCGCTCGGCATCATCCTCGGCGCCACCGCCTGGGCGCTGGTCAGCAGGACCTGGCACCTGGAAGGCTTCGCCTCCGCCGCCGACACGCGCGACCACATCGTCGGCTCGGTGCTGATGGGCTTCGGCGGCGTGACGGCGCTCGGCTGCACCGTCGGCCAGGGCATCACGGGCGTCTCGACGCTCGCCGTCGGCTCGATCCTGGCGCTGCTGTCGATCATCGCCGGCGCCACCGGGACGATGAAGTACATGCTGTGGCGGGAGGAGAACGGCTGAGGCGGCGCGTATCGTCCGTGCTTTCCCGACCTGCGGCGCCGCCCGCGGCCACCGCCGCGGAGGCGCCGCCACCCGCATGCCGAAGGCTCACTTCGCCCACTGGCCACCGGGGCTGCCGCGGCATCTCACGGTGCCGCGGACCCATCTCTTCTTCAACGTCGAGGTCTCGGCGGCACGGTACCCGGACAAGCCGTTCATCGTCTTCGGCGACAGCGCGCTGACGTTCGCCGAGTTCCGCCGCCAGGCGGAGCGCATCGCCGGTTTTCTTCAGCACGACTGCGGCGTGCGGGCCGGCGACCGCGTGCTGCTGGTGATGCAGAACAGTCCGCAATGGGCGCTCGCCTTCTTCGGCATCCTGCGCGCCAACGCGGTGGTGGTGCCGACGAGCCCGATGAACCGGACCGAGGAATTGCGCCATGTCATCGCCGACAGCGGCGCCGGCGTCGCCTTCGTCGCCGCGGACCTGCTGCCGCAGCTGCAACCGCTGCTCGGCCGGGCCGACGGAGACGGCGGCGGCCTGCGGCAGGCGATCGTCGCCACCTACGGCGATGACCTCGCCCGCCCGGGCGACCTGGCGCTGACCGACGTCATCGCCGCGCCTCGCGAACCCCTGGCCGGCCCCGGCTTGACGCCGTGGGCCGACATGCTCGCCGCCGACCGCGCTCCGGGTCCGTTGGTGGCGGGCGCTGACGACCTCGCGGTGCTGCCGTACACCTCGGGCACCACCGGAGCGCCGAAGGGCTGCATGCACACCCACGCCACGGTGATGACGACGTCGGTGCAGGGCGTGCACTGGTTCGGCCTGACGCAGGACGCCGTGTATCTGTCGGCGCTGCCGTTTTTCCACGTCACCGGCATGACCGGCAGCTTGAACGGGCCGCTGTACATCGGCGCCACCATCGTCGTGCTGCCGCGCTGGAACCGCGACGCCGCCGCGGCGCTCATCGAGCGCCATCGGGTGACGGTGTGGCAGACGATCTCGACGGCGCTGATCGACTTCCTGGCCAATCCGGACCTCGGCCACTACGACCTCACGAGCCTCGCGGTCCTGCGCGGCGGCGGCGCGGCGACGCCGGAGGCGATCTTCCGCAAGCTGAAGGCGGCCACCGGGCTCGACTATGTCGAGGGCTACGGCATGACCGAGACCATGGCCGCGACGCACCTGAATCCGCCCCGGCGGCCGAAGGCGCAGTGCCTCGGCGTGCCGCTGTTCGACGTCGACGCGCGCGTCATCGACCCGGACACGCTGCGTGAACTGCCGCCCGGCCAGACCGGCGAGATCGTCATGCACGGGCCGCAGGTGATGCGCGGCTACTGGAGGAACGAAGCGGCCACGCGCGCGGCGTTCGTCACGCTCGACGGCAAGCGGTTCATCCGCAGCGGCGACCTCGGCTACGTCGACGCCGACGGCTACTTCTTCATGGCCGACCGGCTGAAGCGGATGATCAACGCCGCCGGCTACAAGGTCTGGCCGGCGGAGGTCGAGGCGCTGATGTACCACCACCCGGCGATCGAGGAGGTGTGCGTGATCGGTGCCCGCGACCCGCGCCGCGGCGAAACGGTCAAGGCGGTGGTCGTGCTCAAGGCGCAGCACCGGGGCCGGCTCGAGGCGCGCGAGATCATCGACTGGGCGCACGGGACCATGGCCGCCTACAAGTGCCCGCGCATCGTCGAGTTCGTCGACGCGCTGCCCAAGTCCGGCGCCGGCAAGGTCATGTGGCGGGAACTGCAGCGGCGGCAGGACGCGCTCGACGGCGCGGAGTCCCGCTGAGGCGCCGCTGCCGCGAAACGTCAACTCGCCGGCGGCCGCTCCCGGACCGGCATCCGCGACTCCAGCGCCGGCGGTACATAACCCGGCTCGAACTTGCAGCCAACCCCTGCCGGGTAGGTGGCCAGTGCCGACGAACACGCGGCGGCGATGCCCTGGGCCGTGGGTTTCTCGCCGGCGAGAACCCAGCGGACGAGGGCCGACAGCAGGGTCGCGTAAGTGGCGTCACTGATGTAGCTGTGCGACTCGGCGGCGCTGACGAAGGTCTGCACCAGCAGGTCGCCGAAGCCGGACTGCTGCATCAGCGTCCTGAAGTGAGCGTCGAGTTCGACAAAGGCGGTCGGGTCGCTGATCCACTTGACGGTCAGCACCGGGACCGGAATTCGCCCCGCGTAGTCGGTGTCCTCGGAGAACTTCCGGAACGCCGCCGGGTCGGCGCGGTAGCGCAGCACCCCGGCGTTCAGCGCCGCATCGTCGGCCGAGCCGGTGTAGTTGGCGCCGGTGTTGCCGAAGGGGCTGCCGCCGTGGCGTTGACTGATGTCCTGGAAGTGCCGGGTACCCCAGGCCAGATGGCTGACGATCTGGTTCTCGGCGATCTTGACGACGTTCAGGATCGTGGCGAGCTTCGCCGCCTGCTCCGGCGTGCGCTGGGCCGCGGGCAGGTTCAGGCCGAGGCATTCGTTGACGCGGGTCGTGAGGTTGGCGTTGGTCGGCGGGGTGACTCCCGCTGGAAAGCCGATGTTCAACGGGTACTGCGCTTCGGTCGGACGGGG
>CAYLZU010000181.1:0-6551 GCA_964388005.1 uncultured Burkholderiaceae bacterium | reverse complement strand
GCCTGCAGCGGCTCGCCTCCATCCGGCTGTCGATCGACCGCCAGACCGGCAACCTGGAAGGCGACTTCCGCAACAGCGACGACACGATCCTGGCGCGCTTCGGCATGCGCTGCCAGAAAGTGGATCCGGCGGCACTGCCGGCACCAAAGTTCTGACCGGCCATCGCCGCGTCTTGCCGTCGGCACGGCGCGGCCCGGCGAACCCCGCGATTGCGCCGTTGCCGCGGCACCTCGGAGCCGCGGCGGCGACGGACTTCTCGCCACACACCGGGAGACGAACATGACACGGCTGATCCACTGCGCGCTGCTGGCGCTCGCTTTCGCTGGCAATTCCGCCTGGGCGCAGGTCAAAGGTGACACGGACAAGACATTCAAAGGCTATTCGCTGGACGAACTCAGCGCCGCGGGCCTGCTGTACGACCCGAAGGCGAAGGCGGCCTACTTCAAGGCGCTCGGTCCGCTGGCGAAGGAACCGTGGCTGGCGAAGCTGGACGGTCCGAGCCCGCAGAACAAGCGCATCAGGGTCGCCGGCGCCGACTACTTCCTGGTCTCGGCCTGCAAGAGCCGTGACTGCGAGAACTACAGCACGGTGCTGCTGTATTCGCCGGGACAGGACGTCGTCTATGGCAAGGTGCACCAGAAGGGGAAGTCGACGCTGATCGGCTCGCCGCCGCCCGCGGTCGCGACCGAGCTCGAGAAGCTGTGGAAGAGCGAGTGGCGGTCGCAGCCGAAGTAGCGCCGCCGCATCCGCCGGCCTGGCCGTAGCGCGACCGGGAGCATCGCATCGACGGATGACCTGCGGCTGGACAGTCGCCGGGTCGACTGCAGCCGACATCTCGTTGCAGCGGCCGGCTCTCCGGAGCACGCCCCGGCGCAACCGGCGTTTCGACGCCGGCGCGGGGAAGACATCGGCGCTCGCGCCGACCGGAAGCGATCAGCCGTGAGAGTGCCGCCTCAGCCGCGGCAACTAGCGACAGCACCGGCCGCACCTAGTCACCGTTTCCGAACTGCAGGCAACCGCGCCGGTCGACGCGGATGCCTCGGTCGTCCTCGGGCATTCTCTTCGCCGCCCGTCCGTTCGAGCCTTCGGGTCCCGCGCCCGGCGCGAACCGACGGCGCCGACTCGCATTGGCGATTGCCTCGCGCATGGCCGCCCTCGCGCTTGTCGGCAAATCGATCGTGCGTGCGTTGCCATTCACGGACAGGCCCCTAACCGCCGCCTAATGCAGGGCGGGCAAACTTACGCCTGCACCGAGGCCGCATCGAGCGGCCGGCCACGCCCATGCGACTGCTGCTCGTTGAAGACGATCGGATGATCGGCGAGAACCTGCGCCACGCGCTGCGCGGCGCCGGCTATGCCGTCGACTGGGTGCGCGACGGCCGCGCCGCCGACGGCACGCTCGCCACCGAGCGCTTCGATCTGGTGCTGCTCGACCTCGGCCTGCCGCAGCGCGACGGCATGGAGGTGCTGGCGGCGCTGCGCGCGCGCGGCGACGGCACGCCGGTGATCGTGCTCACCGCCCGCGACGCGCTGGCGAGCCGGGTGCAGGCGCTCGACGCCGGCGCCGACGACTACCTCGTCAAGCCGTTCGAGCTCGACGAGCTGCTGGCGCGCATCCGCGCCGTGATCCGCCGCCACAGCGGCCGCGCCGAGCCAGCGATCGAGGTCGGCAACGTCAGCCTCGACCCTTCGGCGCGCGAGGTGCGCCGCGACGGCGTGCCGCTGGCGCTGTCGGCCCGCGAGTACGCGGTGCTGGAGGCGCTGATGCTGCGGCCGGGCGCGATCCTGTCGCGGGCGCAGCTCGAGGACCGCCTGTACGGCTGGGGCGAGGAACTGGAGAGCAACGCCATCTCGGTCTACGTGCACCAGCTGCGGCGCAAGCTCGGCGAGGGCTTCATCCACACCGTGCGCGGCGTCGGCTACTACGTCGGCGCGCCCAGGGCGCCGGCATGAATTCGCTGCGCGGCCGGCTGCTGCTGTTCCTGCTGACGCTGGCGGCGGCGGCGGCGGCGGTGGTGGCCGCCGTGAGCTACGGCAACGTGCTGGCCGAGGCCGACGCCATCTTCGACTACCAGCTGCGGCAGATGGCGCTGTCGTTGCGCGACCAGGGGGCGATCGCCGAGTCGGAGCGCGCCGCGTTCGAGGACCCCAGCCTCGACTACGTGGTGCAGGTGTGGACGGCCGACGGCGCCATCACCTACTCGTCGCACCGCCGGAGCGGGCTGCCGCGGGCGGCGGTGCTCGGCTTCGCCGATGTCGAGTCCGATGGCCGCCGCTGGCGCGTGTTCAGCACCCTGGCGCGCGGCCGCGTGATCCAGGTGGCGCAGCCGCTGGCGGTGCGCCACCGGCTGGCCGCCGACGCCGCCTGGCGCAGCGTGCTGCCGCTCGCCATCGCCGCGCCGCTGGTGGCGCTGGCGGTTTGGTGGCTGGTCGGCGTATCGCTGGCGCCGCTGCGCGAGGTGGTCGCCGCGGTGCGCGCGCGCGATGCCGAATCGATGGCGCCGCTGCCGCTCGCCGGCCTGCCGGCCGAGCTGGCGCCGCTCGGCGCAGCGCTGAACTCGATGCTGGCGCGGCTGCGCGGCTCGTTCGCCGCCCAGCGCGCCTTCGTCGCCGACGCGGCGCACGAACTGCGTTCGCCGCTGACGGCGCTGAAGCTGCAGCTCGAACTGGTCCGCACCGCCGCCGACGAGGCGGCGCGCGCGCAGGCGCTGCGCGAACTCGGCGCCGGCGCCGAGCGCATGCAGCGGCTGGTCGAGCAGCTGCTGGCGCTGGCGCGCGCCGAGCCGGGCGGCGCCGAGGCGGCGCTGGCCGAAACCGACGTCGCCGAGGCCGTTCGCCAGGCCGCCGCGGACACGGTGCCGCTGGCGGCATCGCACGGCGTCGAACTGGAGCTCGAGGCGACGCAGCCGCAACCGGCGCGCGCCGATGCCGCCGCGCTGCGCATCCTGGCGCGCAACCTGATCGACAACGCCGTGCGCTACAGCGGCCGTGGTGGCAGGGTGCAGGTGCGCGTCGGCGGCGACGAGGCGAGCGTGATCGTCCGCGTCGACGACTCCGGCCCCGGCATCCCGCCGGCCGAGCGTGAGCGCGTGTTCGACCGCTTCTACCGCCGCGCTGGCGGCGAGACCACCGGCAGCGGGCTCGGGCTGGCGATCGTGCGCGCCATCGCCGGCCGGCATGGCGCCGAGGTGCGGCTCGACGATTCGCTGCTCGGCGGGCTGCGGGCGGAGTTGCGCCTGCCGCGGCGGCAGCCTTCGTGACGCACCCCGCGCCGGACCTTAACCCTCGCCTAACGCAGCGCTAACCGACGCTTCACCGCCCGCTCCTAGATTGGCTGCACGCGAAGCCATTCGCGCCAACGCAGTCTGAACAGGAGCGAACATGAACCTCAAGCCCCTACCCGCGGCGCTGGCCGCTGCCGGCCTGCTGCTCGTCGGCAGCGCCGGAGCGCTCGGCATCAACGAACTCGTGCATCGCCCCGAGACGGTGAAGGTCACCGTCGCCGCGCCGGCCACGCCGGCCACACCGGCCACGGCGGCGGCCGCGTCCGGCGCCGCAGTTGCCAGCTATCGCGACATCGTCAAGGCCTATGGGCCAGCGGTGGTCGGCGTCACCGCTCAGGGCACGCACAAGGCGGAAGGCTCGCCGATGCCCGATTTCTCCGACGATCCGTTCTTCCAGTTCTTCCGCGGCCTGCCGAACTTCCGCGGCCAGCCGCCAGGCGGGATGCCGTTCCGCGGCCAGGGCTCGGGCTTCATCATCAGTTCCGACGGTCTGATCCTGACCAATGCGCACGTGGTGCGCGAGGCGAAGGAAGTCACCGTCAAGCTGTCCGACCGCCGCGAGTTCCGCGCCAGGGTGCTCGGCCTGGATCCGGCCACCGACGTCGCCGTGCTGAAGGTCGACGCCAGGGATCTGCCGGCGGTGGCGCTGGGCAGCGACCGCGAGGCGCAGGTCGGCGACCCGGTGCTGGCCATCGGCGCCCCGTTCGGCTTCGAGCAGACGGCGACGCAGGGCATCATCAGCGCCAAGGGCCGCTCGCTGCCGGGCGACGCCTTCGTGCCGTTCATCCAGACCGACGCCGCGGTGAACCCGGGCAACTCGGGCGGGCCGCTGTTCGACGCCGCCGGCCGCGTGATCGGCATCAACGCCCAGATCTACTCGCAGAACGGCGGCTTCCAGGGACTGGCCTTCGCGATTCCGATCGACGTCGCGCTGCGGGTGAAGGACCAGATCGTCGCCCACGGCAAGGTCGAGCACGCGCGCCTGGGCGTGCAGTTGCAGGACCTGAGCGCCGGGCTGGCGGAGTCCTTCGGCCTGCCCTCGCCCGACGGCGCGGTGGTCACCAGCGTGGCGCGCGGCAGCGCCGCGGAGAAGGTGGACCTGAAGCCCGGCGACGTGATCACGCGCATCGACGGCGAGCCGGTGCGCACCGGCGCCGACGTGGCCACGCGCGTCGGCATGGCCGCGCCGGGGCAGAAGGTGCGGCTGACGGTCTGGCGCGACAAGGCCGGCCGCGACCTCGAGGTGACGCTCGGCACCGCCGGGGACGCGGCGTCGAAACAGGCGACTGCCGAACCCGCGCCCGGCACGTTGGGACTGGCCGTCAGGCCGCTGTCGGAGGCGGAGAAGCGCGAGGCCCGGATCGAACACGGATTGCGCGTCGAGCAGGCCGGCGGCGCCGCGGCCCGCGCCGGCGTGCGGCCCGGCGACGTGCTGCTGTCGCTGAACGGCCGGCCGGTCGACAGCGTGGAGCAGATCCGCGGCGTGCTGGAAAACAGGCCGAAGCACGTGGCGCTGCTGATCCAGCGCGGCGAACGGCAGATCTTCGTGCCGGTCGAACTCGGCTAGGCAAGAGCCTACGACCCGGCATGCCCGGCGGCGACGCTGGGCAGAGCGGCACAGTGTCTGCGCGGCAGAACGGACTCGGGCGAGACGGGTGACGAAACGGCCGGCCGGGCCGAGGTCGCGAAACCGCGCATCGGGCGTTGCGTGGCCAGCGACCGACCCCCGGCGGGAACCGCCGCTGCCCGCAGCGGCCGACTCACGCCTGCCGCGCAGACACCCCGGTCGGGCCTCGGGCTCGACCGACACGACCGCAGGGCTCGCCGAGCCGTGCATCGCCGGCGGGCGGTCGGGCAGCCGCCCGACCTAGGCCTTCGGCAGCGTCACCCCGGTCTGCCCCTGGTACTTGCCGCCGCGGTCCTTGTACGAGGTCTCGCAGACCTCGTCGCTCTCGATGAACAGCACCTGCGCGCAGCCCTCGCCGGCGTAGATTTTCGCCGGCAGCGGCGTCGTGTTGGAGAACTCCAGCGTCACGTGCCCCTCCCACTCAGGTTCCAAGGGCGTGACGTTGACGATGATGCCGCAGTTGCGGACGAAGACGCCGGCTTCGAGGGCGAAGTTTCCCGCCTCCGGCACCGTCAGGCAGTACACGTCGTGTTCCCCCGGCAACTCGTGGATGCCGACCACCTTGTGATTCCTTTGCCCGCTCACGCCGCGGTAGCTCGTCAACACCTCCGGAAACCGGCGAAACACCGAACGATCGCAGTTCAACAGTCGCGACGCAGCGCGAATCGATCCGCTTTCGTCCAGCGCCGCCCGGACGGCTTCGGGCGAAGTGTCCCGGCGCAGATTGATCGTCCGCGCGACTTCGGCCTGCCTGCGCCGCCGCGAACCGTCGTCCGCTGCCCATGCCTGTCGGCCGAGTTGCGACTGCCGCAGGCGCTGTTCGGGGTCCGTGTAGCGGCGGACCGTCGCCGCGCGATGCGCTTCGCGCGTGGCGTTGGTCGGATTGCGCCGCGCGTCGAGCAGGCGCTGCCGCACTTCGGCGTGACGCGGGTCGGTCCAGAACGACTCCGCACGCTGGCGCTGCGCGGCCGCGAATCGTGCCGTCCAGTGCGGGTCGAGCGCGAGCCGGGAAAACGCCTGTCGGATCGCCTCGCCATGCTCCCGGGCGTCGAACGCTTCGCCATACGTATCCGCGTTGTGCATCCGGATGTGTTCGGCCGCGTCCACGCGCTCGAGGTTCGTCGGACGGTTGTTGCGGCGATCGAAATCGATGTGGTGCCGATGCGTCCCGCGCCTTTCGGCGTAGATGCCGTTTCGCACGTTCCATTCGTCGGCGAGCCGATGCGTGGGCAGCAGATGGCCGTTGATGGGCTGGTAGACCATCTCGTAGCCGCGAAAAGGATGCCGGTACAGCGGCATCAGCGAAGCACCCGGTCGCAGCTGGTTCGCGGCGACCATGCGCCCGTCGCGCAGCATGAAGTCATGGTCCGGCGTCGCGTGAATGCGCTCGCCGTTGTCGAGTTCGATGATCAACAACGCGTCGCGGCCGATGAAGCGTGGCGCATCGAGCAGGGCCACGATCAGTCGCCCGTTGGGCCCGATGGCGTAGCCCCAGAAGAGCTCTCCGGCCTCGTGCCGCCTCGCCATCTCCTCCAGCGTCGGCGCGGTGCCGTCGACGAGCGCCACGCGCGTATCGGCGCTGAAACAGCGCGCGTAGGTCGACTTGCCGAGGCAGATCGTGAGCACGTTGCGCGGGATGC
>CAYLZU010000180.1:0-6590 GCA_964388005.1 uncultured Burkholderiaceae bacterium | reverse complement strand
CGATGGCCAAGTACGGCATGAGCATGTGCGTGCTCGGCCACGCCGAGGAGTTCCGGCCCTACGGCATCGCCGTCAACGCGCTGTGGCCGCGCACCGTGATCCAGACCGCGGCGCTGCAGATGATCCCCGGAGTGAAGCCCGAGCACTGCCGCACGCCGCAGATCATGGCCGACGCCGCCTACGCGATCCTGACCATGGAGGCCGCCGGCACGACCGGCAACTTCTTCATCGACGACGAGGTGTTGAAGAAGGCCGGCGTCGCCGACTTCGACCGCTACTCGGTGGTTCCGGGGTCGAAGCAGCTGCTGCCCGACCTCTTCCTCTAGCGCCCCGCCGGCGCGGACCGATCGGCCGCCGGGCTGCGGCCGCCGGGCCGCGGACGCGTGCTCCGAGTCCGCCCCGGCCGCGCCTCGGGCCGAGGGTGATGTCGCGATAATGGACGCCGTCGATCCCGCCATGACTGCGCCGGCTTCCTCTTCCCATGTGTCACCGCCCTCGCCGGGCGCCGGTGCGGGCTACGCGCGCCTGGCGATCGGACTGGCGATCGCGGTGGCCCTCGTGGCGCTGCTGGGCTTCGTCGTCGCGCCGGTCGTCGTCAAGAGCCGGATCGAGGCCCTGCTGACGGAGATGTCGCATCGGAAGGTCACGGTCGAGCGCGTCAGGATCAATCCGTTCGCGCTGCGCGCCACTCTCCAGGGCTTCGTGATGCGCGAGCGGGACGCCGACGCGCCGTTTGCGACCTTCGACGAGCTCTACATCGTCGGTTCGCTGGCCTCGGTCTATCGGCTCTCGCCGGTGATCGAGCGCCTGCGCCTGACGCGGCCGCACCTGCGGCTGATCCGCCACCCGGACAACCGCTACAACGTCCAGGACCTGATCGACGAGGCGCTCGCCGCGCCGGCCCCGGAACGGCCGCCGCCGAGGTTCTCGCTGAACAACATCGAGATCGTCGACGGCCGGATCGACTTCGACGATCGTCCGCAGGCGACCAGGCACGAGGTCACCGCGATTTCGGTCGGCATCCCGTTCATTTCGAATCTGCCCGACGCGGTCGACATCGACGTGCAGCCGTCGCTGGCGGCGCGCGTCAACGGCTCGCCGGTGGAGCTGAAGGGCGAGACCCGGCCGTTCAAGGACACGCGCGAAACCTCGCTCGCGCTCGACTTCGACCGCATCGACCTGCCTCGCTACGCGGCCTACTCACCGGTTCCGCTGCCGGTGAAGCTCTTGGCCGGCGAACTCGACACGGCCCTGACGCTGCGCTTTGCGATCCGCCCCGGCGAGCGGCTGCGGTCGCTGACCCTGTCCGGAGGCGCCGAAGTCCGCACGCTCGAAGTCGCCGACCGGGCCGGGGCGCCGCTGGCCAGCGTGCAGCGGCTGAAGGCGGACCTGGAGCTGTTCGACGCCGTCGCCAACTCGCTCCGGCTGCGGTCGGTCGAGATCGAACAGCCGGCGGTGCACGTGACCCGCGAGCGCGACGGCAGCGTCAATCTCCTTTCGCTGTTCGAGCGGCCCTCGGCGAGGCCCGCGGACAAGCCATCGGCGCCGCTGCAGTACCGCGTCGACCGCCTCGCCGTCGTCGACGGCCGGATCCGACTTTCGGACCGGCAGCCGGTCAACCGGCCCTTCGAGACCGACATCCGCAAGCTCGGCGTCGACATCGAGGGTCTCTCCAACGCGCCGGAGACGCGGGCCAGGGTCAGAGCCGGTTACGAGACCGCCACCGGCGCGTCCTTTGCCTACGACGGCGACCTGCGGGTGGCGCCGATCGGCGCCGCTGGCCGCATCGCGGTGAAGTCGTTCCGGCTGGCCGATCTGTACCCCTACTACGAGAACCTGCTCGACCTTCAGGTCGACGACGGCAAGCTCGATCTCGACGCCGGCATCACGCTCGCGGGCACGGAGCCGCTCGATCTCAAGGTTGCCGATCTCCATGCGGTCGTGCGCTCGCTGAAGCTCGCGCTTCCGGGTCAGAAGGCGCCGCAGTGGCGCCTGGCCACGGCCGAGATCCGCGGCGGCACCGTCGACGTCGGGCGCCAGCGCATTTCGCTCGTCGAGGTCGACGCCCGCGACGGCTTCGGCGACATCAGGCGCGAGCAGGACGGCACCCTGAACTTCGCCCGCGTGATCCGCACGACGCCGCAGACCGGCAGCGGGTCCGCGGCGCCGGGCGGAGATGCGGGCTGGGTCGTGGAAGCCGAGCTGCTGCGGCTCGGACGCTTCCGGGTCGCCTTCGAGGACCTGACTCTGCCGGGGCCGCCGCGGTTCGTCGCCGCGCCGGTCGACGGCACCGTCCGCAACTTTTCCAACGCGCGCGGCGCCAGGGCTGCGATCGACCTCCGGGCGACGATCGACGGCAAGGCGCGGCTCGCGGCGGCCGGCGCGGTGGCGACCAACCCGGTCGCAGGCGACGTGCGCGTCGATCTGCGCGACTTCCCCCTGGCGCCGCTGCAGCCGTTGATCGACGAGGCCGTGAACGTGGCGATCACCGCCGGCGCGGTGCGGGCGAAGGGCCGGCTGACGTTCGACCTCGCCGGCGACAGGCCCGGCGGCGGCTTCAGCGGCGATGTCGACGTCACCGACTTCGCCAGCATCGACAAGCCGCAGCGGGCCGACCTGCTGCGGTGGCAGTCGCTGCGCCTGGGCGGGGTGCGGGCGTCGCTCGAGCCGCCGCAGTTCGCGGTCGACGAAGTCGCGCTCACCGACTTCTACTCGCGGCTGATCCTGAACGCCGACGGCACGCTCAACGTGCAGAACCTGCTGGCAAAGCCCGGCGGCGGCCCGACCCCGGCCGTCGCGCGCGCCGACGGCACCGCGGGCGCGCCGGGCGCGGCGTCGGAGGCGCGGCCGCTGGAGGAACGGCGCGCCGACGACGCCCGGCCGGCGCGCCAGTCGGTCGATGCCCCGCCGGCCGGTGGCGGCGCAAGCATCGCGATCGCCGGCGAGCGGCCGACGGGCCGGCCGCCGGAGGTGCGCATCGGCAGGATCACGCTCGCCAGGGGCAACGTCAACTTCAGCGACTTCTTCGTCAGGCCGAACTACTCGGCGAACCTCACCGGCATCGCCGGTTCGATCGGCAGCCTGACGGCGCAGACGGCGGGCGAGGTCGAACTGCGCGGCAGGATCGACAACACCGCGCCGGTCGAGATCCGCGGCCGTATCAACCCGCTCGCGGCCGACCTGTTCGCCGACATCGAGGCCAGTGCGCGCGACATCGAGCTGCCGCCGCTGTCGCCGTACTCGGCCAAGTACGCGGGCTACGGCATCGACAAGGGCAAGCTGTCGATGGAGGTCAGGTACCGCATCGAGGACCGCAGGCTGAACGCGGAAAACCGCGTCCTGCTCGACCAGCTGACCTTCGGCGACAAGGTCGACAGCCCGACGGCGACCAGGCTGCCGGTGCTGCTGGCCGTGGCGCTGCTGAAGGACCGCAACGGCGTCATCGACATCAACCTGCCCGTGGCCGGCTCGATCGACGATCCGCAGTTCAGTGTCGGCGCCCTCGTCCTGCGCGTGATCGTCAACCTGATCACCCGGGTAGTGACGGCCCCCTTCGCGCTGATCGGCGCGCTGGCCGGCGGCGGCGAGGAACTCGCCTACGTCGAGTTCGGGCCGGGTTCGGCGACGATCGACGACGCGGCGCAGGCCAAGCTGGCGAGCCTCGCCAAGGCGCTGAACGATCGGCCGGCGCTCAAGCTGGAGATCGCCGGGCGCGTCGACCCCGAACGCGACCGCGAAGGGCTGCGGCGCTCGGCGGTCGACCGGCAGCTGCGGGCGCAGAAGGCGAAAGCGCTCGGCAAGGGCGCCGGCGAGGTCGGCGTCGAGCCGGGCGAGTACGAGAAGTACCTGACCGCGGCCTACCGGGCGGCCGACTTTCCCAAGCCGCGCAACGTCATCGGGCTGGTCAAGGATCTGCCGCTGGCCGAGATGGAGACGCTGCTCCTCACGCACGCCACCGCGACCGATGACGAGCTGCGCCAGCTCGCCGGCGAGCGTGCCGTGGCGGCGAAGACCTGGCTGGTCGAGACCGGGAAGATCGCCGCCGAGCGGGTATTCCTGACCGCGCCGAAGATGAGCGCCGACGGCATCGGCGACAAAGGCCGCGCCTCGCGCGTCGACTTCAGCCTCAGGTGAGGCGGCCGGCCGATCGGGCCGCGCCGAGCCTGCCGATGCCGGCCACCACCGCCAGCGCGATTGCGCCAGCGGCGATGCCGACCAGCGCGTCGGCGACGAAGGGCACGATCACGCCGAGCGCGCCCGCGGCCGCGGCCGCCGACTCGACCGCGTGGTGCAGCGCCGGTACGCCGTGCGCGAGGATGCCGCCGCCGACCAGGAACATCGCCGCCGTGCCGGCGACCGACAGCCCTTTCATCAGCCAGGGCGCGGCGCGCAGGATCGCGGCGCCAAGCGCGCGGCGCGCGCGCGCGAAGGCGCCGCTGCCCGGCGATCGATGCAGGTGCAGGCCGGCGTCGTCGAGCTTGACGATGCCGGCGACCAGCCCGTAGACGCCCACGGTCATGATGAGGGCGATGCCGACCAGCACGCCGATGCGCTGCGGCAGCGGCGCCGCGGCGACGGTGCCGAGGCTGATGACGATGATCTCGGCCGACAGGATGAAGTCGGTGCGGATCGCGCCCTTGATCTTGTCCTTCTCCACCGCCACCAGATCGGCCTGCGGATCGGCCACCACCTGCGCCAGTCGCTCGCGCTGCGCTTCGTCGCCGGGGCGGTGCAGCCAGCGATGCGCCAGCTTCTCGAAGCCCTCGTAGCACAGGAAGGCGCCGCCCGCCATCAGCAGCGGCGTCACCGCCCACGGCGCAAAGGCGCTGATCGCCAGCGCCGCCGGCACCAGGATCGCCTTGTTGACGAGCGAACCCCTGGCCACCGCCAGCACGACCGGCAGTTCGCGCGCCGCCGCCACTCCGCTCACCTGCTGCGCGTTCAGCGCCAGATCGTCGCCGAGCACGCCGGCCGTCTTCTTGGCCGCGACCTTGGTCATCACCGAGACGTCGTCGAGCATCGTCGCGATGTCGTCGAGCAGGGCGAGCAGGCTGGAGGCCATGGTTCGGAACGCGACGTTACATGGACCCGGCGCCGCTGGCGATCGGCAGGGGGTATTGGGCTATCGTCCGCTTCGAGGCATCCGCGGCGCGCCGGGCCGGGGTCCGGCGACAACGCACACCATCAGGGAGATCGCCTGCCATGAGAGAACCCTTGCATCGCCTGTCGGCCGTCAAGCTGGCGCAGCTGATCACCGCCGGCGAGGCGTCGCCCGAGACGGTGACGCGCTCGTTCATCGACGCCATCCACGAGCGCGAGCGCGACATCCAGGCCTTTGCCTGGTTCGATGCCGACCGGGCCGTCGCCGCTGCCCGCGAGCTGCACCTGGTGTCGCGGCGCGGCCCGCTGCACGGATTGCCGGTGGCGGTCAAGGACAACATCGACACCGCCGACATCGCCACCAGCTACGGCTCGCCGATCTTCGTCGGTCACCGGCCGCTGGCGGATGCCGCCTGCGTGGCGGCGCTGAAGGATGCCGGTGCCTACGTGCTCGGCAAGACGGTCTGCGCCGAGCTCGCCAACTTCACGCCCGGGCCGACGCGCAACCCGCACAACCTCGCCCACACGCCGGGCGGATCGTCGAGCGGCAGCGCCGCCGCCGTGGCGGCGCATTTCGTGCCGCTGGCGCTGGGCACGCAGACCGCCGGTTCGGTGATCCGGCCGGCGGCGTTCTGCGGCGTGGTCGGCTACAAGCCGTCGCCGCGGCTGATCCCGCGCTCGGGCGTGAAGCCCAACTCCGACACCCTCGACGAGGTCGGCGTCTTCGCCCGCTCGGTCGAGGACGCGGCGTTCGCCGCTTCCGTGCTCGCCGGCAAGCCGGGGTGGAAGGACCTGCCGGCGCAGGCGGTGCGGATGAACAAGGCGCCGGCGATCGGCTGGGTCGCGACCTCGCAGCGCGCGGCGGCGGCGCCGAGCATGCTCGAGACGCTCGAGCGCGCCGGGCTGCGGCTGCTGCAGAAGGGCGCGCGGCGGGCCGAAATCGTCTGGCCGCGGGTGTTCGACGGCCTGTTCGACGCCCAGAAGACGGTGCAGCTGTTCGAAACCGCGCGCGCGCTGGGGCCCGAGTACAGCTACCGGCGCGAGCAGCTGTCGGCGAAGCTGGTGGCGCTGATCGACGAGGGCCGCGCCATCGGCTCGCACGAGTACGTGCTGGCGATGCAGCTTGGCCGCGCCTGCGTGGCGGCGATCGACAGCCTGTTCGCCGAGGCCGAGGTGCTGCTGACGCCGAGCGCGCCCGGCGGGGCGCCGGCAGGTCTGGCGTCCACCGGCGATCCGGTGTTCAACCGGCCGTGGCAGCTGCTCGGCTGCCCGATGATCAGCCTGCCGGCGCCGGCCTCGATCGGCCAGGCCGAGGGCGGGCTGCCGCTCGGCATCACGGTGGTGGCGCGTCCCGGCGAGGACGCCAAGATGTTCACCGCCGCGGCCTGGATCGAGGCCCACTGGGCCGACTGATCGGGGCTGCCGCCGCATCGCCGCCCGCGCGACGGACCCGGCCGGCTGGCACCGGCGGCCGCGGCAGTCCGCCGGCG